>CAYXUX010000153.1:0-4165 GCA_964468275.1 uncultured Clostridiaceae bacterium | reverse complement strand
ATTCTAAGCCTTTCCACAACGCAATCTTAATCAAATATTAATAATCTACAATAAAGAAATATAAATATATACTAATCATGAACTGTAGCAAAGGTTTAGATGCATTACAAGCCTAAAGATAAATTGGGAATTGCATTGAGATTTAGTGAAGAAGTTTCACCCTTTATAAATTTGTAATAAGCCGCTGAACCAATCATAGCGGCATTATCGGTACATAATATAGGATCAGGATATAACACTTTGATATTGTTTTCTCCGCACTTTTCCGCCAACAATTCTCTCAACCTGCTATTGGCTGCTACACCGCCGGCTAACACAGCGTAAGGTGATTTCTCTTTAATTGCAGCCCAAATCAATTTGTCTGAAAGAACATCAACCACCGATTCCTGAAAACTGGCTGCAACATCTGCTGTATTTATTTCCGTGCCTTTCATTTTCATTGAATTAATGTAGTTTAGAACGGAAGATTTTAATCCGCTGAAACTAAAATCATAACTGCCTTCTTCAAGATATGCTCTTGGAAAGTCAATGGCATCGGCCTTTCCTTTTTTTGATACATTATCAATTAAAGGACCTCCGGGATACCCTAATCCCAATGTTCTTGCCACCTTGTCGAAGGCCTCCCCGGCGGCATCATCCCGAGTCCTCCCCATAATTTTATAACGGCCGTAGTCTAAAACATTTATAATATGACTATGTCCGCCGGAAGCCACAAGACAAACAAAGGGGGGCTCCAGCTCTTTATATTGTATAAAGTTTGCAAAAATATGACCTTCTATGTGGTTTATGCCTATTAAGGGAATATTTAAACCGTAAGCCAATCCCTTCGCAGTAGTTAATCCTATTAGCAATGCACCTACCAAGCCGGGACCATAGGTAACTGCAATTGCATCTAAACCTTTATACTCTACTTTTGCCTGATTCATGGCTGAATCAATTACACCGCTGATGTTCTCCAAATGCTTTCTCGACGCTACTTCCGGCACCACACCGCCGAATTTTTTATGCGTGTTTATTTGACTGGAAATAATATTTGACAGAACTACTCTGCCATTTTTCACCACAGCAGAAGAAGTCTCGTCACATGAAGTCTCAATTGCTAAAATATTTATATCCTTCCCCATAATGAACCTCCATAAACAATTACTTCTCCTCACTGTTATTCCGATAGGGGCACTCCTTCATTCTGCACAAAAGATACTGTCACTTTGAGCGAAGCCCCTGTCATTCTATGTTATTTGAGCTAAACGAAAATTTTTCCATCAGCGACTGCTTTACAAAACTAAGTCCATATATTATTCCCGGTCTTAATCTAAATAATTTAAAAGGCAGGATTATATCCCGCCTTATCTGAGTATAAAACTACTTTTTACTGTCTTTCAAGATGCCCAAAAGACTGGTAATTGTAATAACTTTTTCTTCATACTCCTTTACTATTAGATCTAGAGTTTCCCTTATATCTTCATAATCAGCATACTCATGAAAAAATAAATTTCTACCATCTTTGTCTTTTAACTCAATTATGTAGGAATCTCCAATTTCGTTTAGTGTTAAAACATTTTCATTAATAACCAGTTCTCGAAGTAACATTATTCTCCTCCTGCCATTTTGTAAAAAAATTTTATTATATTATGCAACTATCACATTATAGCATATTGAATTAAATTGATAAAGCAAAACTCTTGTTTATCTTGTCTTTGGTTTACATTCTTTACTCTACATCTTTCTCCACATAATTATAGCATCTTCCCCGGTATCAGCATAATATTTTTTTCTTAATCCCTCTGATTTAAATCCATTCTTTTCATATAAGTAAATTGCTTGACTGTTAGAATTTCTTACTTCTAATGTTATCCCCTTTAAGCTGCTTTCTCCTGCAATACTTATAATCTTTTTAATAAGTTTATCTCCAATACCTCTATTTCTATAATCCGGATGGACAGCTATATTCGTTATATGCACTTCATCAAGAATAAACCAAATTCCGGCATAGCCGGCTATTTTACCATCTATTTTAGCCACAATATACCTTGATAGATTGTTCTTATTTATTTCAAAATCAAAAGATTCATAAGACCAAGGATTATTAAAACTTAATTTTTCTATTTCCAGTACCTCGCCTATTTCTTCAGCTTCCATATTCATTATAGTTACTGCATAGTTCTTTTCATATTCTACTTCTGCTTGAGATTTTCTTATGTAGTCAAGTCTCAAATCGTTATACTTGATTAAATGACCTTCGTTATATTTAGTGATTGCTAATGATGCCACCGAAGAAGCTCTGGGAAGCATATTTCCGGCATCGGCAAAAAAAGCCCTCTCTAAAGAATTTTTAATCCGGCTTTCATAAAGAAAAACTCCATCACCCAAAAAAGCAATATCATCATCATAAGAGTTTAATCTATAAATTAGATCATCAATCCCTATTGCGGAAAAATCTTTTATTTTTAATAATGTATCGCCTTCAAATCTAAACAAAGTTGAATACACCATCTCTCTTTGTGCATCTAGAATGGGGCATATAAGGCCTTTAAACCCCCATAAGTTATAAGCTAAACCTTCTAAAGTAGGTATCCCGGCAATAGGTTTACCCAAGGCTTGAGCAATACCTTTTATCGCAGAAGCGCCTACCCTTAATCCGGTAAAGGAACCGGGGCCCGTGGAGCAGGAAAACACATCTATATCCTTTGCCTTCAAACCGCATGATTTAATCACTATGTCAATAATATCGATAATTTTTTCTGAATGTTTCTTACCATCATTTAAAAAGTATTCACAACACAAGTCTCCATCTAGAATCAATGCAGCCGAAGCGGCTACTGTTGATGTATCAATAGCGAGAACTTTCACTATTTTTCATCTCCTTCAACATAGCTTTATAGTCATCCCCGTAAGCTTCCATGGTTATGGTTCTTTCATCAAAATTATTCCCTGCACCCATCGTAATCCAGAGTTTTTCTTCCGGCAGTATTTCTGAAACATTATCAGCCCACTCTAAAACAGTAATCCCATTACCGAAAAAATATTCATCACAGCCAAGTTCAAGCATTTCATCAGAACTTCCCAGTCTATATACATCAAAATGATATAATGGAATTCTTCCCGAATAGTATTCATTAATAATCGTATATGTCGGACTTGTTATATATTCGGTAACACCAAGACCTCTGCCTAACCCCTTTGTAAAGGAAGTTTTTCCTGAACCCAAGCTCCCTGTGAGGCATATTATATTTCCGGCAGATAAATATTTCGATAAATCTATGCCAATTCTTATTGTATCTTCTAAAGATTTAGAGATAATTCTAAGCATATATTCCTCCGTTTATTGTAAAACAGTTCTTAATACAATACAAATACCGGAGCGATAAGAATACCGCTCCGGAATTTTTTTTCCGTTATGAATATTATATTTCATTTTATATAAAAAGTATACACGAAAGCTAATTTTCATCCATGGTTTCCACAATACGGTTGATGTTCACACCATAACTGTATTCTTATTTCCCGCATTTTTCAACAGTCTCTGAATACGGTTCCATATGCAATATTGGTGACAAACTTTTATATAAAATCAGCGTAATCCCTGACAATATAACACCTTTTAATAAATTAAAAGGAAGAATTGATGTAAGTATCATCGGCAATAGACTCATAGATATGGGCTGGTTTGTAAATACGGGTATTAGTACAAAGAAATTAAAAAAGCACATTGCCACCGACATAACGATTGTTGCGGAAACCAAACCGACGACAGCAGTTCTTTTACTTTTATTTCTAAAATAAACCATTGAAGCAGTTAATACAAAAGCTGAACCTGTAAGGAAATTCCCCAACTCGCCAATCCCTCCGGTTTGTGAGCGCAAAAGTATATGCAAGATATTTTTTATCAATTGAATGGTTACGCCTACCCAAGGACCTAACGCCAATGCACCCACTATTGCCGGCAAATCCCCTAAATCAATTTGTAAAAATGGCGGAAAAAGCGGCAAAGGAAATTCAAACAGATACAATAAAAATGCTAAAGCCGATAAAATACCTATTTTTGTAATGAGTTGCAGTCTTAAATTTCTCAATTTTGTTACCTCCCAAAAATTATAATTATGTTTTTGAAAACTAAAAAGCCCCTGATTTTATCAGGGACTTTACTAAGCTATTTGTATTAAAA
>CAYXUX010000152.1:2405-4191 GCA_964468275.1 uncultured Clostridiaceae bacterium | reverse complement strand
GGACTCAAATCAGACGTATCAGGATTGAAGATAGATGTATCAAAAATTAAAAAAGACGTATCAAATATAGAATCTGATGTGGCAGGAATAAAAATAAGACAAAAAGAAGATCATCAAATATTAAAAGCCTTGGAACATAGTGCGGAAGTAAATAAAGTAGAACATGATAGAATGAATATTGATATTGCGAGGATTCAAGGCTTGCAAAAGAATATAAGCGAAAATTTGGATGCAATGAAGGATATCATAGGCAGACATGAAATAGATATCACCGTTTTAAAGAGAAGACCTGTATAAAATCACCATAGTTGGCTAAAAATTTATGATGAATTCCAAAAATCAATATGACCCCCTTAATCATATTGATTTTTCTAATTTATAAATTCAAAACGGGAATATAATATGAGTAAAGAATATCCCGGCGTACCACGACTTGTGGTTCGTGACGTGCATTTATGTCCCAGAAGGAATCCCTGACAATGTAGTACTAAGTGCGGTCATTGACCGCCTGGTATAGCTTGAGCACTTATTGATAAAGTCCGTGAAAGAAATCCATGAAATTTGTAGTTTCAATTTACGATAGAAAAGGAGTTGAATAACGCGTGAAATACATCTTTATAACCGGCGGTGTAGTTTCATCCCTAGGAAAAGGAATCACCGCGTCCTCACTAGGCAGATTGCTTAAAAACCGAGGAATAAAAGTAATAATACAAAAAATAGATCCCTATCTTAATATAGATCCGGGTACCATGTCTCCTTATCAGCATGGCGAAGTATTTGTTACCGATGACGGAGCGGAGACGGATTTGGACCTTGGTCACTACGAAAGATTCACCGATACCAATCTTTCAAAGAGCAGCAGCATAACCACGGGTAAAGTATATTGGACTGTTATAAACAAAGAACGAAACGGTGACTATCACGGGAACACCGTCCAAGTGATTCCCCATATTACCAATGAAATAATATCCAGAATATTTAAAGTAGGAGAAGAAAGCAATCCGGATGTAGTAATAGTAGAAATAGGCGGTACCGTTGGAGACATTGAGAGCCTGCCTTTCCTCGAAGCCATAAGACAAGTAAAATATGAAGTGGGCTCGGAAAACGTTCTATTCATACACGTAACCTTAGTACCCTACCTGCATAAAGCCGGGGAACTAAAGACTAAGCCTACTCAGCACAGCGTTAAAGAATTAAGAAGCATAGGTATTCAGCCGGACATCATAGTTTGTCGTACGGAGAAGCCCCTGACAAGAGAATTAAAGGACAAAATCGGACTTTTTTGTAACGTTGACGGAGAATCCGTATTCCAAAACACCGATGCGGATACCCTTTACCAAGTACCTTTGCTTTTAAATAAAGAAGGCTTGGATAAAATGGTGGTAAAAAAACTTGCTCTTGACGCTGAAGAACCGGAATTAACTGAATGGACAGAAATAGTTAACAAGGTGCTTCATCCCAAACATAAAGTCAATATTGCAATAGTAGGTAAATACGTGGAGCTTCATGATGCCTATCTGTCCGTGGCGGAAGCCCTATGCCACGGCGGTATAGCCAATGATACGGAAGTCAATGTGAAGTGGATAAACTCTCAAAACCTTAATGGAAATAATATAAAAGAAATAATGAAAGATATTGACGGTATTCTCATCCCCGGAGGATACGATTGTCATGATATAGACGGAATGCTTTTTGCCGCCCGATATGCCCGAGAAAGAGAAATACCCTTCTTCGGCATCTGCTTTGGTATGCAAATAGCAATTAAAGGGGTAAGTGATTCTGAGGA
>CAYXUX010000152.1:0-2305 GCA_964468275.1 uncultured Clostridiaceae bacterium | reverse complement strand
CTTCCATAAAAATAGGCCTCCACCGGTGTAAACTAACCCCCGGCACAAAAGCCTATGAAGCCTACGAAGCAGATACAATAAACGAACGATACAGATATAACTATGAATACGATATAAACAATGAAGAAATAATAAAAGACGGATTTACAATCAGCGGTACTTCCCTAGAGGGCGAAGCGGAAATAATAGAACTAAAGGGTCATCCTTGGTACCTTGGATGCTTATTCCACCCGGAATACATATCCCGACCCAACCGCCCTCATCCGTTATTTAGTAGCTTTATTAAAGCAGCATTGGCGATGCTTCCTTCACACCTGTCATTCTGAGGCTCTTTCTCCTTGCGCGTCATTCTGAGGTCCTTCCAAACCTGTCATTCTGAGGCTTCAGCCGAAGAATCTTGACCCCAGAGGAATGACCCTAACCGGGCACATTGATCACCCGATATAGCGGCGAAAAATTTTAATCCCAAAAATCCAAACATTCGATAGCACCACGATACCTATCGAATGTTTTTTCATTTTACCTTGCATACGTATTACACGTATGATACAATTATGATACTGAGGTGAAAACTTTGAATTCAAAAGAACTTTTAGATACAGCGTTGAAAAATGGTTGGAGAGTAAAAAGTCAAAAAGGCTCACATATTAAATTAATACACGATGGTTTTAAAAAAACCGCTATTATTCCTTATCATGGTACAAAGGAGATACCGAAAGGAACTTTGAATACTATACTTAAACAATTAGGTATTAAAAGATGACTACTATGGGGAAAGGAGGCTGTTAAAAATGTATAGAGACATTTATATCTATCCCGCTATAATAACAAAACTTGATGAAAATGATTATAATATTAAATTTCCGGACTTTGATGAAATAATTTCTTATGGCGATAGTATAGAAGAAGCATATCTCATGGCAGAAGATGCTTTAAAACTTTGTTTATTTGATTTATATGAAGATGATAAAACAATAATTGAACCGTCAATAATAAATAATATAAAACTGGATGAGTCGCAAGTAATGATATTGGTGAAAGTAAATTTGAAGCAAATTATAAAAGAATATGACAACAAATCAATTAAAAAAACTTTAACCATACCATCATGGTTAAACAAAGAAGCGGAAAAATCACATATAAACTTTTCTAAATTACTACAAGAAGCCTTGGTGGATTATCTTAAAATAAACGATTAAATCAAAATCCAAACATTCGATAGCACCACGATACCTATCGGATGTTTTTCATTTCTAAAAATATATTATAAACAATAAAAACATTATGGGAATTATTACATTACTGTTACACTTATTCAATTCAATTGACTCATTAACCATATGTTGCTATAATGTGAAATAGAATTTGGAGTTGGACGATATTTCCTACGTTACCAAGGGTAATTAAGGAAGTATTATTTATTGTTCTATCGGGTATTTTGAGGTTCCCCATACATATGTCATTCTGAGGAGCGCAGCGACGAAGAATCTTAGACCCTAAAGGAATACCTTAGCAACCCGAGGCAATATAGAAATACTCTAGATTCTATCGATAATAACCCCTCGAGGGCTTATTATAAATCCGGGAGGCAAAAAAATTTACCCTCCCACAAATAATTTTTAGGAGGCGATTCAATGAAGAAAGTATTAGCACTTATTCTAGCATTTACAATGGTATTCTCAACAGTATCATTTGTATTTGCAGAAGAAGAAGCTGTAGTTTCCGACGAAGGAACAGCCTTAGCTACCTTAGGTATGCTTGAAGGCGACGGCGGCGGCTACACAGCTGAATACGAAGCAAAAGAAATGACCAGGTTGACAGCAGCGGCAGCTTTGCTAAAGCTAAAGGGATTATACGAAGAAGCAATAGAATATGACGGCGAGGATAATTTCCCTGACGTAGCAGAGTATGCTTGGGAAGGCGGAAGAAACTTAATGGCATATCTAAAGGCAAACCCATCCTTAGGTTTTGCCGGTGATGCCGAAGGTAATTTTAACCCCGGTGCAAATATTAATGAGCAATCTTATTATAAGGTATTGCTAGAGACATTGGGTTACAAGCAAACAACAGCAGATGTAGTGGGAGATTTCGCTTGGGAAGATACCTTAGCATTTGCAGAAGAAGTTGGCTTGGTACCTGCTAATGTAGAAGTATTTACAATTGCAGATCTTGCAAAAGCAACAGTAGCAACATTAAAGAATGAGACAAAAGACGGTGTTGTATACCTAGACACATTAATTGAAGCAGGTATAGTAGACGAAGAAAAAGCTGTAGCAGCAGGATTTGTCGAAGAAGCTCCTGAACT
>CAYXUX010000151.1:0-4196 GCA_964468275.1 uncultured Clostridiaceae bacterium | reverse complement strand
AACAAACAGGGCGGGATTAAACCGGAGACTTTTAGAGAAGCAAAATCAAAAGAAGAAAGCAAGCTTTACGAATCACTTAAAGGAAAGGATAATTATAGAGTAAGTGAACTCTCCACAGAGACAGGCAAATCAAGAATTGAAGTTTCAAAAGCCCTGAATGATCTGGCAAAACAGGGATTCGTTAAGAGAGAAAACGTAGGGTTTAAGCCAACTGATGAGTTCAAAACGATACTTGAAGATATTGGGAAGAACCCTGAGAAATATGAAACTTCATTCGATAGACTTTACTCTAACCCAATTGGAGAAGTAGCGAAAGGATTATCAAAAGCAATTACTGTTCTTGACGATTTATACCAAAAAGCACTTGGCGACAGAATTTATAAAGGAATTTCTAAATTAGTTAAGAAAGCCGTACCTGAAAAAATAAAAGAATACGTCCTTACCAATTATGGGCTACCGGAAGAATATATCAAATATAAAAAAGAAGCCGAAGAAGGTATCCTAAGATTTAACCAGAAAGCTAAGGATATAGCCGAAACACTTACAAAAAGATCGGGCAAAGAAGTATTCACAACGGCAGAGCAAAAACGACTTGCTCAAGGCATCAGGGGGAGTATTCTAAAAGACCCGGTGTTAAAAGAACGCGCAGATAAAGCTATTGCAGAGATTAAAGAACTCGAACGCTTAGGGAAGGAATTAGAAACTTTACCAGTAGAAACTTATAATACAAAGTTACCAAGGAAAAGGATAAATGAATTATTAACTGAGAAAAGTAATATCCAGAAACGATTGAATAAAATCGAGGATAATAGTGTCAATGCTAATAGAATTAAAAGACTGAAAGATTCAATAACTGATATTGATAAAAAGGTTCAGAATTCATTCAAACATGGTGGTGAGGGATATTTCAAAAGAGTCTATTTAACAAAAGAACAGGAAGCTAAATTCTCAAAATACGGACTTTTGAAACCGACACGGTTAGACCTTACAAGTGCTATCAGGAGAAAAGATATTCCGTTTGAAGTAAGAAAAGAAATGGGCGAAATTCTAACGGCGGCTTATCCTGTTTCAAAAGGAATCATGCTCGAAGGTAAAGACGTGAGTTTAGGCAGATTTTTCGAAGCCGTTTCTGAAAACCCAAATTGGAGTTCACCGACAGAGAGACCGGGATTTGTAAAACTACCGGGAGATGTTAAATTAGGAAAATTAAAAGGGCAATATGTTGAAGAGAAATTAGCAAAAGATATTGACGATGTTATCAAACTTACTAGCCCTGAATATCTTGATTCATTCTTAAAACAAATACAATCCGTATGGAAAGCAACAAAAACCATAATGAATCCTTCGACTCATTTCAGAAACATTATGTCAAATTCGATTATGCTTGATTATAGCGGTGTATCTCAGATTGACCAAGTTAGATTATTCCCCGAAGCAATAAAAGCAATTAAGGGGAAGGGCGATTATGCGAAACAATGGAAAGCGAGTTTGCTTAACAATACGACATTTAATCGTGCAGAACTTGGACAATATCTTGACGTGATCTCAGAGAACCCGGCAAGTTTTATGAAATTAGACTTTCCAGATAAGATCATAAAGGTTTATGGGAAAGTAAGTTTGGTCGATACGAAACTTGGTAAAACGATGGGCGATATTTACCAATTTGAAGAAATAGTTGGGAAGGCAGTCAAGTTTATTGCAGAAATAGAGAAAGGGAAATCTATTCCAGAAGCTAAGGCAGAAGCTAATAAATGGCTATTCGATTACTCAGATGTACCAAAAGCCGTTAGATGGTTAAGAAGCCAGCCGCTTTTAGGTGCACCATTTATCACTTGGAGTTCAAAGGCATTTCCTCGAATTATCGAAACAGCAATGACACGTCCGATTACTTTTTGGAAATATCCGATAATTTTTAGTTCACTTACACAATATGCACTAAATCAAATGGGATTATCTTCCGATGAGTGGGAGGGATTGAAGAAAGATTTTCCCGATAGGATGGCAAAAGGAGAATGGCTGTTATTGCCATTTAGAGACGATAACGACAAGATGCAATTATTAGACTTAACATATATTCTACCATACAAGGATGTCTATGATTTAGGAATGAGCGGATATACGCTTGCAACGGAAGGAGAATTAAATACAGGTGACGATCTTATTGAAGGTGTAACGGGAATGCTTAACTCACCTGCACTAAAGGCGATAGTAGAATTGAGCGCGAATAAGAACACATATAATAACCAACCTATTTGGAGCGATGCCGATGAACCAGTGGAACAAGCTCAAAAAGCATTTGATTATATGTATAAAATGTTCATGCCTGCGCTAGCTCCCGAAATACCAGGAGTGACACAAGGAGGGTATGCCTACCATAAATTAAGATCGGTAATCAGTAAACGTGAGGATTATTATGGGAGAACATTTTCCTTAGCTCCGGCAGTAGGTAGTTCCTTATTCGGAATAAAAACTTCACCATTAGAACCTGAGAAAAATAAAGAACGGAAAGCATACTCTATCCAAAAAGAAATTGCAGATTATGGCGCAAAAAGAAATAGAATTCTAAGAGACGGTGCATTAAGTGAAGAAGAAAGATTATCGCAGGCTGAGAAGATTGACTCAAAAATAGATGAACTAAAAGCAGAGAAAAAAGCTCTTGGAGTCACAGACGATTTAATGACAAAATCATTAAAAAGACAAATAGCAAGCCTCCAAAGAAGGGCTAGTTTAGCAAGGACAGAAAACATAAAACAAGATTTACAAAAGCAGGTGAATAAATTAAAAATAAAACTTGCCGATCTTGATGGGACTGAGGACGGAGGTATTGTGCCAAATACCAATTCCAGTTCACTTAGAGGCAAAAGTTTAAGAAATACAACAAGAAATGGTTTGCGGAGGAATTTCCGATGATTTTGTTCTTGAAAATCAGGGATTTATTTCGTAACTTGCGCAAGCATAGTATAAGGATTTACCTATGACTGAGCCTATTACTGCCGACATAATAAAGAATATGATAGCGAAAGCTAAGGAATTCAGAATCCCTCCTCTTGTATGTAACGAATGCGGAAAAGAATATTATCTCATGATAAAGGGCAAAGATAATGCCTGTTATCATACAGAAATAAGTTCTAGTGGTGGAAATCTAAAATTAGGAGATTTGATCAAACCTACCCAAGAAATGAAGGATTTATTGAAACTATGTGTTGACTGGTACGGATATTCTGGGAATGAATGTGGCGGAAAACTCCATTGTATTCTTGACGATGATAATACAGACGATTATTTTTTGAGCAGTCATTTAGAAGAATGTAAAAAAGAAAAATATGAGAATTATAAATTAGCAAAGAAGATTATAAATAGATTTTTCTTATTAACACAAGACCAACGTAATTGGGTAACTTACAATATATATGATGCTTTAGAAGGCAAGGAAAGAGAAGTATATGAAGAAATAGGTAGCCATAACATTACCAATATAGTAACTAATAATTGTATGGCACATACTCCGATTGATTTAATTGTGGATGATAATTTATCTTTAACAAAGAGAGAGAATTAACCTATGACACAATTCTACAATGACCCTACATGGTCGGGAGAAGAATGGGTATGAAAGATAAGAAAATATATTCCATCCCTTTTCCTAAATTGACAATCGCCCAGAAACGATACCTTAAAGATTTATTCAAGGATGCCGAAGGGGTAGAACTTTTATCGTCACAAGAAGAACTAACAATTTTGGGTAAAATAGATATTATGGACTCCTTAAGAGAGAGGAAAAATTAGTATGAAAGTAACAAACATTAAATCACTAATCAGGAAAAGGAAAGCAATAAAAGATAGATATAAAATGGTAGAATTTACTGAGATGAATGATTATGAAGGGAAACTAAATAAAATGTACCGCAAATATCCACGTAAAGAAGCAGAAAAGTTAATTTTGAAACAGATGTATGATGAAAGATTTAAGGTAAGGTGGGTAGGCGCATGAATATCTTATTAAAAATAAAATCTAAAATTGCTAAATTCAGAAGACGAAAATATCAGCATATATTGGACGAAATTGACATGAGGATAGAAGGACTAAAGGTATTCCGAGAAATAAACAATAGAATGATAAAAATGGTTAGGGAGCATAACTACCAAAAATCTCAATGGCACGATAAAATGATGAATAGATTAAAAGGATTTGAGGG
>CAYXUX010000150.1:2958-4201 GCA_964468275.1 uncultured Clostridiaceae bacterium | reverse complement strand
TATCTATACAAATCATTAACGTTGCTATGTAGCTTTATCGCTGTAAACACGCCCTAGGCGATGATTTATGTAAATAAAGCGTTATCTTGATTCCACGCATTCGGCACTTAGGGAGACGGTGCGTAGCCGGCCATCGAATTCAAATTCTACCCATATTCTCCGTTTGTGTTTGTCAAGTTTAACTATTTTCCCAAGACCGTCAAGCAAAGGCCCTTCTATAACCTTGACTGTACTGCCTATTGTCAGCACCTTGGATGTCTCCAAAGTGCCTTGATGCTTATATATCCACATGGAATATTTATAGTCTGAGCCTTGTAATTCTTTAAATATTGTATCATAACCCAATAATTTATAGAATCCGGGGACTCTTCTTACCATTTCAAAATCTATATCATCTTTGGCATATATAAACACATATCCGGGAAACAGTACTTGTTCTTTGTAAAGCCATCGGCCTTTCCGCTTTTCCTGCAATATGCGGATAGGTGCAATTGCTTTTATATTATCATCGGATTCAGTGATAAATTGAGCAGTCACTTTTTCTGAGCCTGTCTTGCAAAATATGCACCATGATTTCAATTTATCACCTACTTGCCGAAGAACTTTATTATTTTTTCTTTATCGTATTGCAGCTCGTCTAGGTTTTTGGTAATGTCATCTTCAAATGTATAGGATGTAATTATTATAGCATCATGGTCGTAATTCTTTATTTCTTTTCTTGAAATTACTTTATAGTTCAAAAACATTTTATCTTGTTTTTCTATATCGTCATCTACTATGCCTATTATATTTAAAGAGGAATTGTCTTTGTCTCTTATTACACCGATTATTGTTTCAGCCACTTCGCCGGCACCGTAAAGGAGTATGTTTTTATAGCCTTTATCCTTTACATCTTTTAGAAAAATCTCCACATTGCTTTTAGCCAATTTATATAGATCAATAAGCTCCCTCATATAGGTAATGAGCAGGTAGTTTTTTCTCTTTATTCCTTCGGGGGTTATGTTATAGTAGACTACTTTTGCAGATTTGTATTCACGGATTAGCTGTCCCTTTTCCTCCAAATTATCAATATAAACGTTGACCATAGAGGGAGCGCCGCCTATAGCTTTTGCTATTTCTTTATGGGTGGTATCCGGGTTTTCTTCTATATGCTGCAGCAGCAGTAATTCTTTTAGTTCCGATGTAGGGTTGAAAAATTTCATATTGAGGCTCCTTATGTATTCTAGGGTCATGTCTTTAGGGT
>CAYXUX010000150.1:0-2858 GCA_964468275.1 uncultured Clostridiaceae bacterium | reverse complement strand
AATTTGGGGTCAAAGATTCCTCTGTCGCTTCGCTCCATCAGAATGACAGCATCGAAAGACTAATTGCCTTCGTTCATTGTTTGAATGATTTAATTCTAGCATAATATTTTAATTTTTACAATACCAAATATAATACAGAAAACT
Organism: uncultured Clostridiaceae bacterium; assembly: GCA_964468275.1. Taxonomy (GTDB): domain Bacteria; phylum Bacillota; class Clostridia; order Lutisporales; family Lutisporaceae; genus JAAYKT01. The sequence goes on along the minus strand of CAYXUX010000150.1, from coordinate 2,714 downwards.
AAATAATTAGAAGCATTAAAAAACCCCCAACCCTTTACGTGATTGAGGTATTCATTAAAAATTTCCGAAGAAAAAAGTAAAAGTGGCTGTGTCAAAATTCTATTTTATAAACCTTTTATAGAAGAATAAAGCTCATATGCCTTATCAAGGTGATTAACCAATTCAGGTTTTAAGATTCGAGTCTTTTTCAAAATTGCATTCTTTTCAGTATATCCATTATCTTCTAAGTAAAAAAATACAGAGACTAACTCCAAAATATTTCCGGGTTCGCGATTCAACATTTTTATGGTATTAATCTGTTTGTCATCAAAAATGTTATCTTTTAAGTAACTATCGGCATCTTTTGTAACCTTATATTCATATGTGATATCATCATAATACTCTTTTAATAAATCTAAGCGTACTAATTCGTCAATCTCCATTTGTAAAACAGAAGAATAAGGTCCGTAATAATAGTAACTATAATTTTCGTCAAATTCAAAACCTTTATGTTTTAATATATATATCATCTTTTGTAACTTTTTTCTGCCTGAAATTTTTCCAGCCACATTAATTAATTGCAGTAATTTAATAAACATTTCCTGCATATAAAACATCCTCTCTAATTAATTTCTTTGAAAGAAATTCTTCAACGATACTCCTATCACAGTAGCTCCTATACTTCCTTTTGACATTATTTCTTAGTGCCTTAATTATGTCAGAAGTCTCAGCGAGTTCTACTAATTTACCCTGTTTAGTCCTAAGCCATATATGGCCTGAATCCTCGCTACTTTTTTCACCGAATAGGTAGTCATCCTTATAGGCAACACTCTTATAGTCGTCCTCCACATAATAGTATTCTTTTTTTAAATTTACATCGCAAAAAAATTCATAAATCCTATCATTTTGTTCACTTGAAGCTATTTGCATGTTTTCAGCTTCCGCAACAAGTTTATATAGCTTACGATTTAAGAAATTATTACATAAATGTTTTAGTAAGTTATCTTTGCTTTCATCAGACCACTTATTTATACATGATATTAACATAAAGTCATCAAGTTTAATATAATTCTTTATATTAATATTACCGCTAAAAACATCCAATACATTTTTATCTATTTGACCTATCTTTTCTACTTCATTTTTTTTAATTAATTCCTGAATCCTTTTAAAGATACTTTGTATCACTTTTTCAGCAGCCCTTGTGGTTTTGTGGAAATAAACTTGTTCATACATATGATAACGTGAGATGATAAATGATTCTAGAAAATAAATACCTTTTTCCGCATTAACAACAATCCCTTTACGTCCTTCTTCATGGGTTATTGTACCTATATCAATATTATTTAAAATCCAATTAAGATCAAATTTTGCATAATCAACACCACACATATAAGCATCTCGCAATAAATAATCAAATCTATCAACATCAAGTTGACTTGAAATTATCTCAGTTATATAGCGTAGAGGGAATATACCGCTTAGTATATCGCTAATCCATTGCGGAAACTTTTCAATATTCTTAATATAACTAAGGGTGTTTTCATCCTTAACAACTAAAATCACTTTATTAATATTAGAATCTTTATCTTGAATTATTTTTTTTGACCATTCTTCATGTTTTTGATTAATTATGCTCTCAAATGCGTGTGAAAAAGGACCGTGCCCTATATCATGCAGTAAAGCTGTCGTTTGAAGTAAGAGTTTTAATTCGCGGCGAGACAGAACGTAATTACCATCATCGTCTTCAAATTGAATTTTATCATCTAGTGATAATCTATCAAATACCTTACCCGCTAAATAAGCCGCACCTATAGAGTGTGAAAAACGCGTATGCACCGCAGTAGGATATGTAAACCAAGAAACTCCCAGCTGTCTTATTCGCCTAAGCCGTTGAAATTCGTAGGTGTCTATAAGTTTCAACAACAATAGATCCTCTTCTTTATCAAAAGAAATCAATCCATATATCGGATCCCTAAAAACTTTTTCCATAAAACTATTAGCCTTTCATTACGATTTTGGACGATTAATCAATAATATGGCTTATATTTTTAATGCATGTTATTTTATTATAAATTATTTATTTGCAAACAGCAAGGTTTTTTATAGAAAATCCGAACATTTGTTCCTAACATGGTTAGTAGTATTTTTGAAGAATTGTAAGGATTATTTTGCCCCTTTGATTACCCTTATTTCCACATCGTGTACTTCAACTTTTTTATCAATTTCATCTACTTTTTCCTCAAGGATAGTCAGTTTATCATAGGTAAGTTTATAACCATCGTATAGGGCTTCAAGTTTCTCTCCATGTTTTTGTTCAATCATTATAACACTGTTACTAATTTTCTCTACAGCTGTTTCTAATTTACTTACTCTTGTATTTGTTTCGTTTATCGTCATTTCCAGCTTATCTACAGCTGCTTCAAGTCTACCCACTCTTGTATTTGTTTCGTTTATCGTTGTTTCCAGCTTATCTACAGTCGTTTCCAATTTGCTTACAGCTGCTTCAAGTTTACCCACTCTTGTATTTGTTTCCTTAATTTCGGTCTCAACTTTATCAAATCGTTCCTTTATTCCGCTATACATTTGTGACATAAAATCAAATAGTTGCTCATTTGATATTTCTTTTGCCATATTTACTACCCCCTTCGTCCAAATTCTATATTTATTATATCATTATTCAATCGGATTCCCCAGTATCATTTTTATTAAAATAACATTTCCTGTCGGTCACA
>CAYXUX010000149.1:0-4274 GCA_964468275.1 uncultured Clostridiaceae bacterium | reverse complement strand
TTTCGCAACTCTACGGCGGGAAAATTACCGCAGCTCTCGACCGCCAGCATCCCCGGGATCTGTTTGATGTGAAACTGATGTTCGATTTCATCACTAATTTTGACCAGGTTAAAAGAGGTTTTCTCTATTGCTTATTGGGTGGCGACCACCCTATTATAGTCCCTAAGAAACAGGATAGAGCATATAGGCCTTAACAACCATCAGTTCCGTCATTTGTCAGCGATAAAAAAGTGTCGCACGTCAGCACTGGGCGGCCACGTGGACCAGTGTGAAGATTGCCGGGCCATTCACGTCTTTCCCCCGACCCGGGAGAAAGCACCTACCTGAACCGCTGCCCGGAATGTGAAACCGGCACGCCGGTTACCCTGCTAATATTCGAGGGGCGAGCATCGCCGGAGTCCTGTTTTTGCGGTCAAACTCACGTTCCCCGCTAAAAAAGTGGGTAGGGGAAAGTAGAGAAACACTTACATCTATATCCTGTTTAATGGGAGCTCGAACTCCCATTATTTAATCAAATCGGTTGCAATATCCCAATTACAGGCCGAAGCGTACATCTTGACAGTCAAAGAAATATTTTTTAATTCTGGATAATCGGACTTATACTTATCTGTCAAGTCTTCCAACAATCGTATTTCCTCAGATATGTAATCTGTTTCCTTCTCTCCCGAGGCTACATTCAAGTAACTTACCAGTGAGGGAAAAATGTATTCGCCTCTAAAAATATTGAACTTGTGGGAGATTGTTTTATCGCCATCCTTGAAACTCAGATAGAGCCAATAGTCATCACCCTTCCGTTCAAATTGGTAGTTCCCAGCCAATAATATTTCCCCGGTTTGGGCCTCCTTGGGCGAATTGAACAGATACGCCTTATTTTCAAGGTTATTCCCTTCATTGGCCAACAATGTGACAACATAATCCTTTGTATGTAGGATATCACCTTTCACTTCTAAACTTAATTTATTTTTATCCACCTTATCCTCCATATCAATAGAAGGAAAAGCATAATTCATATACAGATTCAAGTATTTTCGTGTTACGGTAATATCCAGCACTGCAGTTTCACCACTGACATTATCCTTCACGGTAAGCGTGGTAGTTCCTTTTTTCGATCCTTCAATACAGATATCTCCGGTCCTATCGTAAGAACCGGTTGCCGGTCTGTATTCCGCTTTGAAGATACTGGCATCACCGGGCGTAAGTGTATAGTTCTTATTCCCGCTATAGATAGGAATATAATTGCTTGCCTTCACTCCCACTGAATAGCTGCTGTTCCCGATATACAAATGCTGGATTTCGAGCTCCTTCTCGTTCTTATCACAAGAAAGCAATACGCATGACAATAACAAGGAGAGAAATAAAACCGATATTCTTGATAATTTAAATTGTTTCATAACTGTACATTTTAGTAATTATAGGGAATAGACGACACCGAACCGGAAGCCACTTTCATCTGTTCGTTGATGATATTTTTCCATAGAGAACGGAAGCAAGCTATGCATTTTAAAATAGGGATTGGCAAAGAAACCTACCGGTACATTTTTCAGATCATACTTTACGCCAACACCAATCATCGCCCCAATACCGGTCTGGCTATCCAGATCATTCTCTTTTCCGGTATCAATCCCGAGTAACAATCCTCCGTTCAAAAAGAAATATTTAAGAAAATTCCATCGAACTGTTACCGGTATATCGACTACAGCATTCATTATATTGTAAGGTGCCGGTGGATCCGGCATAGGCGCACTACTAACCCGGTATTTATATTTACTATAAGAGATGCCGGTTTCTATATCCAAACGTTTTGTGATGGGGCGTATATAGGTAATTCCCAAAGAATAATACCCTTTGCCGTCATATCCGCCTACTCCAGCAAGGCTTTCAAAATAGTAGGCATCATTGTCCCCCAGCCCGGAGTAGGTGACACCGATGGCTCCTTTTGATTTAGAAAAGGAAGATTGTGCTTTTAAACTTCCGGAGATACCGGTCAAAAAGCATAAAACGAAAAAAAGCACTTGTTTCATAATGCATTAATTTTTATTCGATATGTCAAAATAGAAAAAAGTTAGTGATTGAATATACCCATCTTAATACTAAGATTATCTTTACAAAAGCATAATATTATATTTTCACCTCGTTTCGATAACTTGTGCTTAAAGGTTTCAATCTTACAATAAAATGAGTAATTTTATATTTTTGATATAATTTTAAGGATGAATGTATATCCTTAGGCAGTAAACCCCCAAAGGATAGTTTCATTATATTCCTTACCGTTAATTGTTGCTATTCCTAATATCTTCTCTTCGGCGTCAAAGATACTCTTCTCACATCCTCCCATGAGAATTAAAAGTAGGCAAATCGTAAGACATTGCTTCATTGATAATAAGAATTGCTTCATAATAATATACTTTAGTTATTAGACATTTATTATAGTCGGATAAAGATGTATACTATCAAGACGTACAAAACAGGAAAACGTTGCTTCGTTCTTCAACTAATTTTAGCTTATATGTAAACTCCTGAAATAATAGGTGTTGTTTCTCCTGACTTTATCAATGCGACACCCTTTTAAATTTCTTCCCAAAAATCATCTTCATCTGTTTCAAAGTAAAGTGTCGTAACATTATTCCTAATTAGGAATAATGTCACTTATGCCGAATTAAGGATTATCTTCTATTCCGCCTAAACAAGCTTAATGATGTGAGAATTTCCGCCATGCCCATAATACCCAGATTTTGGAATTTAGGGATGAGCGATAACAATATTTTAATTGTTAGTGAAACTATTGGAATATATATTTGCTTGTTTGAACGGAAATTTTTAGTGGCTTTTTGTCTGATTTTTTATGAGCTGTCCATAGGCGTAAGTATTAATGGATTGATACTGATTATCAAGACATAAGCCTTTATTTGTGAATAATTACGGTATTTATGTCTTTCCTTTTAGCATAAGGCATTTTTTCTCCATATCCTAACCTTATTAATATCATGGGGTGTTCGTCTGTTATACTAAGGGCTTCAGCCATTTGCACGGACAATTCTCTTAACTCGTTCGGTTGATTGAAATAAGAGTGGGCTATTCCCATTTCTGTCGATTTTAGCAAAAAGCGTTCGAGTGTCCTACCCATATTAACCCATTCCATGATACTATTCTTTTGGGTAGTGAATAATACCAGATGCGATGCGGATTCCAGTTTTTTCCTGTCGCCTTTGTTCTGCGCCTTTTCGTTTACAACGTTCGACATAATCGGCTTTACAATCCATTTAGGCAGGTTTGGAGCGCCAAAAACGGCATAACTCAATCCGTCATTCGTTTCGTTCTGGTGTTTCTTGTTATATCGCATCCAGTTCCGGAGTTCGTCCTTAAACGCCTTATTCTGCATTTGGATAGTATTCCCCCGGTATATGTAATTTGCAATAGTATCAAATTCGGGAGTATCCGACTTATAGATATGGAGTTTTATCCCCGGCTCAATCGCAACTGCTTTTAGCAATTCGATTGTATCAGCCGGGACAGTATTTCCATTATATACACTTCTATTAGTTTGCCGGACGACTATCTGCTCAAACAGCGGGTCAGGATTTATGTCAGGCTGTTTGTTCAAAGCGACAATTATTATTCCCTCTTCCCCGATTGAGATCTCCGTATTATATCCTTTATGGGATGCAGCGATACAAAGGTTCTCAGTCGTACATCCCAAACTGATAAATAATTCCCGATTGTCGAAATCGACTATCGGCAAAGATTTATCGAGGTTAGGACGAATTTCAATATTGCTATTGTTTATCTTAAACAGCCACGGCTGGGTGTTGTGCCCCGAAGGTGCTTTTGTGGCTTGTTCGACCATAAACAGGAAATTCGGATTTTGTGCGCTTGTATTACTCATAAAACTTAAAATTACGATTACTACTAAACATATCTTTTTCATTTCTTGCTATTTTGAATCCATAAATCAATAATCATATCAATCCCTTGTGCTATCTGTTCCCAGCCGTTATCGCTCTGTAAATCAATTCCGTTATAGGTAGGATTAAGTTCTTCCAATAACACCAAGTAGCTTATAGACGCTGATAATATACTGGCTAACGAGGCAACCTCTTTTTGTGACGAATGCGTCAAATCACTTATAGTCTTGATAAGGTTGCATCCGTTCTGTTCTCTTTTTTCCCGAAGCTGGCTTACGGCAGGGTTATCTGCTGAAAGCTCCCAACGATAAAGCCTTTTAAGGGTTATATCTTCCCGCAGTTGAGATATTTGTTCCCGGAACATCTTCTTAA
>CAYXUX010000148.1:0-4274 GCA_964468275.1 uncultured Clostridiaceae bacterium | reverse complement strand
GTTATTTATATGATTTAAAGTTATTTCGCATATAATGTGTTTGATTAAATAGTTATCCGCTCGCTACGCGACCGGATAACGGGGGCGCGGGTTGAACACCCGCTTGTTATATGTCGCACAGCGCCAGATAACAAGCGGGAGGAGCAAGCAACCATTGCAAAACCTAAAGGTTTTCCAACGGCAGTTACTCACCCGCGCCCCCGTTAGCAACACAGAAGGATATATATGAGTGATTTACTTTTACCTGAGATTGTAGAAGATTCTACACCGTCATTATTGTCAATAACAAAAGCATTAGGTGTATCAAGAGATATTGTAGCTAGTGATGATGAAATATCTGAAGCTTGGAGAAGTTTGCCAAGTGTTATAAAAAAAATTCCACCTGAACTAGTTTCAAAAGGTTTAGCAAGAATGTGTATTGCTGTTGCATCTGGATTATTTGATAGTGCAATTAATTACATTTGGAATGCATCCGTAATTGAGCTTAGAAATAAAATGAAACGTTTTGGTTTAAATATTGTAGAACAAGTCAGCAATAAGAAAGATTTTGATGAAAATAAACTTAATGACTTAAAAGACTCGGAATTATTAGAATTATCCTTAAAGCTTAACTTAATAACAGAAGATGGCTTTTTCTTTTTAGACCAGTGTAGAGATATTAGAAATAATTTTTCAGCGGCTCATCCTACAATAGGTGATATTGATAACCATGAATTTATTAGTTATGTCAACAGATGTGCAAAATATGCATTAGGGAATGAACAGAATCCTATTGGTGTAAATATTCAAGAATTTATAACTGCTTTAAAATTATCAAAATTTACAGATGAACAGTTAAAAACATGGATAGAAAGATTAGAAAAAACTCACGAAGCTCAAAGAGAATTATTATTTGGAACTATGCACGGGATATATTGTGATTCAACTAGTTCAGAAGAAACAAGAGTAAATGCATTAAATATTATAGATTCTTTCAAAGAAAAATTATCTCCAACAATAAAATCAAATTTAATTGATTCCCATCAGAACTATTTAGCTCTTGGTAAAACTGAAAAACATGTTGCTTCTCAACTGTTTTTTGAAAAGCTAGGATTATTAGAACTTTTAGGAGATTCAGAACATCATGCTCTAATTTCCAATGCATGTAAAAGGCTTTGGGGAGTTCACCAGTCAATGGATAATTTTTATAATGAACCTCCCTTTGCTGAAAGACTCTTACAATTATCAACTCAAGGTGCTATACCAAAAACTGCAAAAGAAGAATATGTAACAACTATCGTAGGGTGTTCTATTGGTAATCAATATGGTACATCAAATAGTGCTAACATTCACTATAAAAAAATGATACAAAATTTTTCTCCTGATGAAATTAGAATCATGCTTGAAAGTACCATTAAAAATACTTTAATAAAAAGAAGAATAGAAGCATATGGAAAATGTCGAACGAAGTTTAAACAATTAGCATGTTTAATTGATAGAACTAGTGTTTCAACTACTGTTCAAAAAATATATGAACATTGGTCAAAAGATTGCTAACAAGTAAGTGGAGCTAATAAGTTACCTAGCGGAAACTTATTAGCTCACTACAGTCGTTAGCAACACAAAAGGAAGATTAATATGGCAATAACTTTTAAAGACTTTGCAAAAGAAGTTTTAACAAATTCTGATATACCATTAACACCGCAAGAAATATGGGATGAAGGAATCAAACAAGAACTTGACCAAGAATTAAAATCTCGTGGAGCTACACCTTGGAGTACAATTGGTGCACAACTATTTGTAGATACAAGAGATAATGAAAAAACACCTTTTATTAAAGTAGGAAAAAGACCTGCTAGATTCTACTTAAAGTCAAAAAAGGATGAATTGCCGACAAATATTATTCAAAAGATAGAAGAAAAAGAACAAAAAGCTCCAGTTAAAAAAGCCACTTTCCATGAAAGAGAGCTACATCCACTGTTGGCATATTTTGCAAATGCAAATCCCTTATTTAATCGAGGAAGAAATATATATACAAAAACAATATTTCATGAAAAGTCTACAAAAAAAGGTTTAAATGAATGGTTGCATCCTGATATGGTTGGGTTTTATTTACCAATTGATGATTGGAATACAGACCTACTAGATTTTAATAAAATTACTGACAATAACTCTCTAAAATTATTTTCATTTGAATTAAAAATAAAACTTGATAAAAGCAATTATAGAGAATCATTTTTTCAAGCTGTTTCAAATTCAACTTGGGCACATGAAGGATATTTAGTCGCATCAAACATTGCAAATGATGATGATTTATTATCTGAGCTTGAAAGATTATCAATGTCATTTGGTATTGGTATCATCAAATTAAATCTTGATGATATTGACTCGTCATCAGTTTTATTTCATGCTAAAAAAAGAGAAAGTCTTGATTGGGAAACAATGAATAAACTATCTGAAAGAAATCCAGATTTTATGAAGTTTCTACAAGACATAAAAATAGATTTTGAATCAAAAAGAATACATAAAAATGAATATGACAAGATTATTGACCCATATAAACATATTGAAGATAGAATTGCTAACAAAACCTTGGAGAGAAATAGTTTAGCCTAGCGGGCAAAACTATTTCTCAACTCGACCGTTATCCGCTCGCTACGCGACCGGATAACGGGGGCGCGGGTTGAACACCCGCGCCCCCGTTATGTATCATAGTATGATATGTATTTAGGTCGGTAGGGGTAGTTTGTTGGGGTTCGATTCCCTATATGATTGTTGGCTTCATAGCCTTTTTAATAGTATTGAGAGTATTAAGCTTAATGTTGGTCTCGCCGGACAATAGTAATATGAAAAAAAGAGGAACTAGTATGGACAAAACAAAAAAGAAAACAAGAATAGTGGCAAGTGCGATTTTAGAATCAGGTTGGGCTATAGGAGTTGGAATCATAGTTGGACAACTTTCGACCTAAGTACATATGTAAGGAATTTAGAAAATGGCAAAAAAAGCATTATTTCATCAAGTAACCACAAAAGATGGTCATGGAACTTATATTAATATTTATCCAGCACAAAGAGGTGATGATCTTAGAAATATTTTAGAAACACAAAACACTAAGGTGTTAAATATTAAATCTGTCGGTTGGCATTCTGTTTCTACTTTTTATTCTCCCGGGGAATATTACTTTCAAATTAATACTTTAGGTATAAGAGTTGATGATACCTGTATTGGATTCAATTATTTAGAAAATCAATTTTCTCCAACAGTTCATAAAATAAATGAAATTTGTATGAATAGATAATTAGACGTTATGTTAAAGGTTATCAAATGGAACAATTAATCAATCAAGATAAATTTTTAATTAATTTTGTTCCTGAACAATGGGATTCAGTAACAAAATTTAGAAAGTTTAAATATATACCTCTAGAAGATAATAGATTATTTAAAAGAGGAATTAGTACCACTGAAGAACATTTAGCAAAATTTCGTACTTTAGCAGAAATTGCAAATGAGTTGATACCAAAACTTGAAATAGAAGAAAATGAATTAAAAAAAGATGGTTATACATCAGCTAAGTATTCAAGACAATTCTCTGCCATTGTTGAATGTAACATAAATGAATTATATTCATCTCTTGATGGAATAAGAGATGTAATTTATTCAGTTTATTCACATATCCAAGGGATACAAAAAAAGTCAACAAGTAAATTATTCTCAAAAGCAAAAGAAAATATGTATCCGAACAATTTTCCAATTGAATTAAACAATCTTCTTTCAGAAGCTTATGATAAATGGTTTATTAAATTACGAATTTATAGAACAGAATTTACTCATGGAAGTTTAGGCTCTTGCCACAAAGATAATAAGACAAATAAAATATCTTATATGCATTCAGGATTAGGCAAAAATCAAAAAGCACTAATTATTGATGATTTTATCTCTTACATAAATGATACATTTGAAAATGTCTTATTATTACAGCATAATGTTTTTGAATTTTTATATAATACACTTCCTCTTGAATCAACTATGACTTTATGTGGTTTTTATAAAGGATTAGGATATATGAGGTTTATTGAACCTGAAAAAAATTTAACATTTCATAGTGGACTTTGTAACTCACTCAATCATCAGTATTTATGCCCATTAAATGAAAAATGCGGAGCATACACTAATGCGATAGAACATAACAAATACGAGGAGACCAATAATTTACCCTAGCGGGAAAATTATTGCTCACGACAAACGTTATATGCCTAATTGTAGGTAAATTTAAAACTATTTTATACGAGGATTT
>CAYXUX010000147.1:0-4280 GCA_964468275.1 uncultured Clostridiaceae bacterium | reverse complement strand
TCAACATTCTCACCTATGTAACTGTTATGCCCTATATACACATTTTTACCGATTTTATTTGTTTCAACAACTGAATTTGGACTGATATAATTATTGTATTCTTTTTGTTTAAAAAATTCATTAAGAATAGTAAAGAAAACTTCTTTTGGATTATTACAAATTATTAAATTTATATTTTCATCAAAAAAATTTGCTTCCGGTATATTACCTATTACTATTAAAATATTTTCTACATTTGATAAATCACATTTGTTATAGGCCTCTTTATTCTTTATCCAAGTTATGCAATTACTTTTTAAATTGTTTAAAGAACAAAACCCGCTTACACATACCTCTTGATCTCCTTTATATTCATAGGTCAACATCTTTTTATCTAAAAAAGTTAATATTTTTTCAATTTGAATCAACATTATATTTCTCCTTCCTTAATTATCTCATCTAAATTTCTGAAATTATCTTTTAAAGATTTATACCTGTCTAGTTTTGCTGTGTTTATAAACTTCTTTATTTTAATGTCAATTGTTTCATTATAATTTGAATACCAGAAGGGGTGAGTCAAAATATGAAGCCTATCATAAGAACCGTTTACCACTAGGCTTAACACATCCTCTCTCCAATGCATACGTGAATCAGATAGATATTTGAAATCTGAAAAGAATCTTTTGGAGTATGTATTAATAATTTTTTCAAACTGAATATTATTATCTATTATCCATTTTGAGGGTCTATGCATTGACACTAGTTTTATTTCTGTCCCTAATGCTATTCCAAGTATTTCACATTCTTTTTGCACATAGTATTCCAATTTTTTTAAACCAGATATTTCATATCTTTTTTCATCAAAATGTAAACCTATCCCATGGCCTAATTTAGTTATTTCTGAGAGTATGATATTTGATTCTTTTGAAAAAATGTTATAAAAATTGGTTGATAATAATACAAAATATGTACTACTTACTCCAATTTCATTTTCAAGCTTTGCTAATTCAATTGCTTTATGTAATGAAGTATCTATATCATGCCTAAGTATAACAACTTTTTTATGCTTATCATAGTTTAAGTAATTGCAAAACTGGTAATCATTTTTCTTTAACAAATTAATTAGCTCTATATATCCGCTATAAGTGAATTTCATACTTTTAGACCTCTTTGCTACAGCAATTCAATATTATCTCTATTTATAATATTTTTCATTGCGTTTTTTGTATCAAATATAAATTTCGAATTAACCTGTACAAAATTATAATCAACATTAGTGTGTGCAGTTGTAATTATTACTAGATCTACTTTTCTTAAAGTTTCTTTGCTTAATTCTTTTATGCTCTCTCTTCTTTTTCCCTTATAATTATACTCTACAACATAGGGATCATAATAATCTACACTACAACCTTCCCTTTCCAATCCTTCTATCACTTTTAGGGCGGGACTGCTCCGTATATCATCAATATCTTGTTTATAAGCCACACCTAATACTAATATTCTTGAACCGTTCATAGGCTTTTTAAAACGGTTTAATATTTTACTGCATCTTTCTACCACATATTCCGGCATACTGTCATTGATTATTCCCGATGTTTCTATAAGCTTCGTATGATAATCATATTCCCTAGTTTTCCATGCTAAATAATACGGGTCAAGTGGTATACAATGTCCACCTACGCCGGGACCCGGATAAAATGCCTGAAAGCCATAAGGTTTTGTATTAGCCGCTTCTATTACTTCCCATACACTTATACCCATCTTTTCACATATAATTGCCATTTCATTTGCTAAGGCTATGTTTATATTTCTATATGTATTTTCAAGTATTTTTTCCATTTCAGCTACCTTAGGAGAAGAAACTATATGAATACAATTATCTAAAACTGAATTATATAAAGCAGCAGCTACTTCCGAAGAATTTTTATCAATTCCGCCCACTACTTTTGGGGTGTTTTTAGTTTTATATAATTTATTACCGGGGTCTACTCTCTCCGGTGAGTAAGCCAAGAAAAAGTCTTGTCCACATTTTAGACCTGATCCTTTTTCCAATATAGGCAATATCAATTCTTCTGTTGTTCCCGGATATGTGGTGCTTTCCAATACAACTAGCATTCCTTTATGCAAACACTCTGCTATATCCTCTGTTGATGCTTTTACATATGTTATATTCGGTTGTTGATATTCATCTAACGGTGTAGGTACACAAATAGCAACACAATCTACGTCTTTTATAAAATTGAAATTAGAAGTGGCTTTAAGCATACCGCCTCTTACTACTTCCTCTAATTCTCCATCGATTATATCGCCTATATAGTTATGTCCTTCGTTAACCAATTTTACTTTTTCCTCTTGTATATCAAATCCTATAGTTTTATAGCCAGCCTTAGCTTTTTCCACCGCTAAAGGTAATCCCACATAGCCTAAGCCTATAACGGCTACTGTAGCAGATTTATCTTTTATTTTTTTTAATAAATTTTCTTTTACTATATTGTTTTCTTTCATATGTTTACTCCTTTAGAGTTAGCTTTCCTTCCATAATTTTATATTTTTTATTACATGAGGGACATTTGTATTGATCTTCTATGTTTCTAAGCCTATTCCCACATTCACACATATAGCCTATTATTTTTGCAGGATTACCTACTACTAATGCATAATCCGGTACATCCTTTGTAACTACTGCACCCGCCCCAACAAAAGAAAATTTTCCAATACTATAACCGCAAACAATAGTTGCATTAGCGCCTATTGTCGCACCTTTTTTTACTATTGTTTGCTTATATTCTTCTTTTCTTTCAATAAAGGACCTAGGATTTACAACATTAGTGAATACGCAAGAAGGTCCTAGAAATACATTATCTTCACATATTACGCCGGTATAGACGGATACATTATTTTGTATTTTTACATTGTTTCCAATAATTACGCTAGGGGAAATAACAACATTTTGGCCAATATTGCAATTGTCTCCTATCTTAGAATTCTTCATCACATGTGAAAAGTGCCATATCCTTGTACCTTGTCCTATTTTACAAGGTTCATCTATATATGATGATTCATGTACAAAATAATCTTTTTCTATCATCTGCTCTCACCAAATTTTTTTACATTATTCACAATATATTTTTTTTCTTCTTCACTTAACTCGGCACACATAGGTATAGCAAAGGTTCTTTTAGATAGATATTCCGCATTTGGCATATCTCCCTCTTTATATCCTAAATCTTTATAGGCTTTCTGTAAGTGTAATGGTACCGGATAGTATGTACCTGTTGATATTCCTTTTTCAGCAAGATGTGATACCATTTCTTCTCTCATTTCTGATTGAAGTATATATAGATGATATACATGTTTTACGTTGTGGTCTTCAAAAGGAGTTACCACATCTGTTTCTTTTAAACTATCGTTATAATATTTAACATTATCACGTCTTTGATAATTCCATTCGTCAAGCTTTCTAAGCTTTATTCTTAGTATGGCTGCTTGTATCTCATCCAGTCTTGAGTTATGTCCAACTAAATAATTATAATATTTAAGGGGATTATATACTGTATTATCGGCTGTATCTTCTTTTACAACCTTTTCTTTTATATTATTTATTATATTAAATGCCTTTTGACCGTTTTCGCCGCTTCCGTGTGCTCTTAATGCTTTACAGGTAGTGGCCAGATCATCATTGCTGGTAACTATCATTCCTCCGTCACCTGCACATCCAAGATTCTTTGTCGGATAAAAAGAAAATGTTGCAATATCCGATAATGTGCCTATTTTATGTCCTTTGTATTCTGAACCTATAGCTTGAGCTGCATCTTCTATTACATAAAGATTATGCCTCTTAGCTATTTTATTTATCTTGTCCATATCGCAGGGTTGTCCAAATATATGTACCGGCATTATTGCTTTTGTTTTATTTGTTATCTTTTCCTCTATTTTTGAAGGATCTATATTAAAGGTATGAAGTCCTACATCAACAAATACAGGAGTAGCACCTACAAAAGATATGCTTTCTGCTGTTGCAAAGAATGTATAAGGAGTAGTGATTACCTCATCTCCTTCGCCTATACCTAAAGCTTTTAATGCAATAATAAGAGCGTCGGTACCATTTGCTACAGATATACTATGGTTTATACCAAGGTATTGGCTGAATTCCTTTTCAAATTCTTTTACATTTGGACCCATTATGTATTGAGTATTGGATAGCACTTCTTGTACGGCTTTTTCTATGTCATCTTTTATAGTTTCATATTGTTTCTTTAGGTTAATCAATGGTATTTGCATGGGGTTCCTCCTTTTTAAGT
>CAYXUX010000146.1:0-4358 GCA_964468275.1 uncultured Clostridiaceae bacterium | reverse complement strand
CTAATGCCTTTTCTGGCCATCTTGGCAGCTTGTAAAACTATCAAGCCTATTGCAAGAGAACCTGATTTGGTATCTACAATCCCCATTTTCACATTCGGATACTCCCCTTTAAGCTCTTGAATGATTTGATGACAAGTTTCATATGTACCCGAAAGCTTAGAAGAAATGGTATAAAAAATAAAATTTTTTCCTGCGGACGCATACTTTCTAAAAAGTTCATATGTATCCTTTGGATTTGGTTGTGAGGTCTTGGGAAAAAGCCCCTTTCTCATGGCATCATATACTTCATCAACTGTAATTGTAATATTATCCAGATATTCCTCGCCTTCAATATAAATACGAAGAGGCAGAACATCAATATCATATTCTTCAACAATACTATCCGGTAAATCAGATGTGCTATCCACTATTATTTTTGTCATTGCCCCATCTCCCTCTTAAAAGATTGTTTGTTTTTATATTTAACATATCCTACCGAATATTGTAACATATTTAAATTAAATATTGATAATAAAAAAGTAAAATTTATATCTACAACACAAGGAAACTGCCCCTTATTTCACCATATCCACGATTATTAAGCACCACACCTAAAGCATTTGTTTATGCTACCTTAAAATTAGCCCATCATAGAACATTCTTTATCCGGTTCCAAAACTTCATTATTTTCATAACCGCCTATTAAAAATGAATATGAAAAAACCTCCACAGAATTTCTGTGAAGGATATTTGCTAATCCGGATTAAATTTTATTTTAATTAATTTGCTTAAATCGTTCTTTAGAGTAACTTTCTATATCTCCCGGAGTAAGCATATTATATTTTTCTTTTATTGCTTTAAAATACTCCCCGATTAACTCTTTTTCTATAATTCGTTCTGAATGAAACTCTGCTGACAATCCTTTTCTGGTTCTTAGCCAAGGCTCTTCCATATGAGTAAAAGCCTCTAAAGTTTTACCGCTATAACAACAAATGTTTTTAATAATGCTATCTAGTATTGTTTTTTCTGCAGTGGTTAAGACAGATATATCAAAATTCTCTACCTTCTCAATAGGATCAAAACGATAAGTGGAATACCTATTATAGATTTCACGATACACCGGTCCATGAAGCCAAGCTTCACAGTCTTTATCAATAATAAATTCACCTTCAAAAGCATAATAAAAACCCTGAACATAATAAAGAGCTTTTTGCAATGCTAGAGGAGTTATATCCTCACACTTATAAAGCAAATATTGAATAATCAAGTCCAATTTTGGTCCGATACTTATCTGCTCTCCTAATATTTGCTTTACCTTTTTCATACTTTTTTCATAGGCTTGCTGTGAGTGAAGGTTCTCTTTATTATCTTCCAGTATATTTTTATAGAACTCCGGTTTGTTATAAATCTTTTGCAAAATTTCAGAATATTGTTTTGAGGGCATATCCCCATCATAGTATCTGCTAAAAGTCATCTCACCCCAACCTAAAAGCAAAGATAAAGGACGTTTGCCAATACCATATTTTAGAGGAATTTCTAAAATCTTTTCTAGGGATATTATATTGTTTTTTTCACGATATACATCATATAATGCTTTTAAATTTCTATCTGCAACCTCAACTACATACACTTCATTATTACAAGAAATACATACAGCTTTTTCTCCAACATATTCATATACCTCATCTTTAAGCCTATCATTGATTTTAACCATATTAACCATATATTCTACATCTTCCCGGCACTGTTCACAAAAAGTAATTTTACTATCCATAAAGCCCCTCCTTTCTTTTTAATTAGCGATACAGATAGTTAATAGATCTATTTCTTTTATGAAACGAAACAATAATTGTTCTATTTCTGTTGTACATTTCTATAAGATTAAATTTAATATATATATCAACTATTTCTTTAATATCATAAATATTATATAATTGCACTTGTGGACAAAATACATACAAGACCTCATGCTCAAAACCTACATTAGAATTTTGTAAGGAATGACAAAAATCTTCGACCTTTATATCTAATAATATTTCCCCTTGTTTTCGGCTATTTATATTAAATTCATTTTTAAAATTAATATTTTCTTGCCTATTCTCATTTTGGGCAATTGTAAAGCTACCTTCTCTCACACAGTCATGTATCTTTTTCAAATAAGCTTCGATTTCTTCTTGAGAATAGTCTTGATTATAGTATTCACCCATTACACCACCTCTATGTAATCTAATGATACTATATTATATTCATTTGGTCAAGATTTATGAACTAATTGATGCATTATTTTTTTATGCTTTTCACCATCAACGCAAATAATTTTAACATTGCCTTAATCCTATCATTATTTAATTTGATAATTTTTATGTCGTTTTACCTATTTATTTATGCTAATTAACATTTCATGTCATTTGAATTTCCATAAACAATCCCAAAGATTTTACTACATACTTTTATTATAAATATTTCTTAATATCTTCAATGGTCTTATATTCAAATATATTATCTGCTATGGCTTGTATTTTTTTAGTAACAATAACCCATTATATGGATGAAACAGTTTTCGGTTGACAAATACATTCCTAATGATAAATTGTTTAGATATCATTCTAGTTCGCTAAGTTGTTGGACAGCATTTGTATTCACAAATTTTGAGTTAAGGCTTATCTTGTTACCATGGCAAATATCCCATTAAATATTTTTTATTACCAAAAAATATTAATAATTGAACTAACACTGCATATCTTCAACATCTCTAAACTGCCCTAAAATTCCTTCTTTGGGAAAAGGTTGCACAAAGCAAGTCTACTGTATGTAGCGAACAGGAATATTTTATTATATAAAGTCAAGCGTCTCCTCACACATAAGATGACAAACACTCCCTTTCTCGGCTTTCACATGTATTAGTCTTCATTCGTTGCAGCTACCTCATCGTAATAAGAATTTGTATGAAACCTATGGTCACTTAAATCAGAATTTATATTTCTCCCCTTATAGTATCCATCAAAATTATAATATATATTTTTTTGTCCATTTTCTAAATACGAGTAAAAATAGTCCCTATTATAACTTTTTTTACTTACATCATCTTCAAAACTTAACCATTGATTAAGTATTTTATCAGTAACATTTTTGGCTATGTTTTTATAATCAGATAATAAAAAATCTTCTCTAAAAAATTTAGAAACTATATTTACTACTGCATATTTCCTGTATCTCAATGCATTTCCATATGTATTAATACCGTATTTATTATTGCTAGTTTTTTCAAAATTCTTTTCTAATTCAATTAAATATTCATGGCAGAAATACCCAAACATATATTTTCTATATACTTCGTTATCTACAAAAACTTTTTTAAAATTTTCCTCCTTAAAAAGGTAGTCATCACTATTTCTTCTAGCCCTTGCTACATCACCACTTACACTTACAGCAACTCTGATAAATATAGAGTTGTCAATTATTTTATTCCTTGTTATGTATTTTTTACTTAATCCATCGTAAAATTCTCCTCTTTTACGATTATAAAAATAACCAAATTCATTAAAAATTTTAGTTTGGTAATTAACTTGTACTTTGTCATTTGAACGCCTATCTAACTCTTTTACAACAGATTGTTCATTTGTTGCTCTAGATAAAGCCTCTATTAATTCTAATTTTTTACCATCACCTTCTTCAGTATCAAAGAAAGTTATAACTTTGACAAGAACCTCTTTATCATTAAAAACTGATTCATCCTTTTCCTTTAAACACTTTTCATAAATTGATGCCAAAGTATATGCAGTTTGTCCACCATTAATTATCTGAGGATTCGTGATAATCAGTTGGGCTGAATCTTTTAATGCTATTCTTGAATTAAATTCTGTTTTATCTGACAATATTGTAATTCCATTATTAAACAGTGCAAATTCATTAGTCTTCTTTGTTCTAACCGTTTTTTCAATTTTAAGATTAACTTGATTATGCATTAAACTTAAATAGCATCGAGGATTAAATCTTAAAATAGCATTTTTATATTTGTACATAATTTTAGAAATTTCAATTAATGGTACAAATACTACCATGATTTTACATCCGCTGAATTCTGTTTGCACTGAGTAACTAATTCTTCCTTCGTTGCTCTCTTTATTCATTAATGAAAGATTGATTATTATTTCATCCGCATCAAAGTAAGAGCCTGTAACAACAGGAAACAACAGTTGTGCGTAACATTTTTCGTAATCAAAAACTTTTGTTGTAAATCCCCCTGTCAATCTTTTTAACATTGAATCTTTATAATTTTTTAAATTAGCTAATATAACGACTTCATAGTTATACCTTCCAACATCAGGAATTCTACTAATTCTCTTCATCATATCCAGTACTTTACCATTATATTTATT
>CAYXUX010000145.1:1915-4381 GCA_964468275.1 uncultured Clostridiaceae bacterium | reverse complement strand
TTTTTTAGCTTGTATAATATTATGAAAAACGGTCTGAAAATAAAGGCACTAAAGAAGAAATACAGTACTGCGGAAAATCCTAGCGATGGACTTTGGAGATTTATTCTTCACAGAGATATGGAATATAATCGCTTTGAAAGGCTTATTGATTCTCATGTATCCAGATTGGATAATATATACGAACAAAAATCCTTAATAGACAACGGTTATATCGGCTTCAACATTTTCAAGGATAGCAAAACTCTTAGCTATGCCAGATTTCAATAGAAGCTAGGGAGGCACCGTTTTATTTACTTAATTATCGGAGGTTCCCCTAGCACCTTAATTTACTTAAATCTAGTCAGCTTATCAACTCTTTTTAAAACATCGGGTATTCTATTTTCCCCTTTTAAATTTTGACTAACTGGAGATACCGGGGGACGGTTATTCCGATTGCCTCTGATTTCTATTCCGCTATATGCACTTTTATAAGATTGGTAGTGCCGGGTATTCCAACAGGAATACCGGCTGTTATTACGACTAAATCACCTTTTTTTAAAAGGCCGGTTTTCATTGCTTCATTTACAGAAATTTGAATGATTTCATCTGTGCTTTCTGTGGATTCTATTAATATCGGCTCAACGCCGAAGCTAAGACATAACTCTTTTACAACATATTCATTAGGCGTTGCGGCAATAATCGGTGCTAGCGGTCTGTATTTTGACACCATCCTTGCAGTTGAACCGGATTCCGTAGGCGTTATTATTGCCGAAGCACACAAATCCTTTGCTATAGAATAACCTGCATAACTAATAGCATTTGTAACTGAATATTTTTCTTCGATTCCTTTTCTTATACTTTTATTATAATCCAAGGCCTTCTCCGTCCTTTTGGCTATTGCGGCCATGGTTGTTACTGTTCCAACGGGATATTTCCCAATTGCAGTTTCCCCTGATAGCATTATCCCATCGCTTCCATCAAATATCGCATTTGCTATATCTGTTACCTCAGCCCTTGTAGGCCTCGGATTCTTAACCATAGATTCCATCATTTGAGTTGCTGTGATTACAGGTTTTCCAAATTTATTTGCTTTCGCTATTAATTTTTTTTGCACTAAAGGCATATCTTCGGTGGGTATTTCGACACCTAGATCCCCTCTTGCTACCATTATTCCATCTGCTACTTCCAATATCTCATCGCAATTTTCAACGCCTTCCGCATTTTCAATTTTTGCGATAATCATCATTTTATGTCTTTTTCTATCCTTTAGAATTTTTCTAATTTCTAACACATCAGTGGCTTTTCTTATAAATGATGCAGCAATGATATCAATTCCCATATCCAAGCCGAAATTTATATCCAAAATATCTTTTTCTGTAACGGCAGGTAGCTTTGATGAAGCCCCCGGGATATTCACATTCTTTCTATCGCTTACTACCCCACCGGTTATAACCTTACATCTAACATCGGTCTCATTATAATCCAGTACACTTAGTTCAATAGTTCCATCAGCTATAAGTATCCTTGTCCCTTTTTCCACATCTTCCGTCAAATATTTGTAACTTATACCGACGATTGTGTTATCGCCTTCAATATCCCTAGTAGTTAGTGTGTACTCATCCCCGGAAAATATATTCTCAAAAGAATTTTTAAACTTACCTAATCTTATCTCGGGACCTTTTGTGTCTAATATAATAGGTATATATTTCCCTAATTCTTCTCTTGCTTTTTTAATATTTTCTATTCTTTTTCTATGCTCTTCATGATCTCCATGAGAGAAGTTAAGCCTTGCTACATTCATCCCGGCACTAATCAATTCTTTTATAGCCTCTGAACTGTCAGTTGCGGGACCTAGGGTGCATACAATTTTTGTTTTTCTCATTACTTCACTTCCTTACTTTGTTACCGAGTAAACTATATGTTTTTCTAATATAAAAATTATAGGGAAAGGTACTGATAAAAATGCCGACAGTTATAACAATCAAGTCCTCCGCCTTTACATAAAGCTTTTCAGCTTTTCAAAAAGCTGCGGATTATGCTTTTTCATATTTATAACTCTGCCGTCTTCGTTTACAAACGCCAGACTTGTTTCGCCCTCAACAATAAAGGCTTCATCTTTTTTTCTTATTATTTTATATGTAAATGTTATTCTGGCTACCGTCATAGTTTCTATAGAAGTGTATACAGTCAGCTCATCATCATACCTAGCGGGTATATTATACTTGCATCTTGTTTCAATGATTGGCATCATCACTCCGGCATCTTCTAAATCCTTATAGGACATACCCCCCATTTCTCTTAAAAATTCTGTTCTGCCTATTTCGAAATACATATAATAGTTGGGGTGGTATACTACACCCATTTTATCCGTTTCTCCGTAACGGACTCTTACAATCGCCTCGTATATCACTTTATCACCTTTCCTTCTATCACTGAAACAATTATTATTTTGTAGTATAACAAATCTTTAACTTATTAACAATGGTT
>CAYXUX010000145.1:0-1815 GCA_964468275.1 uncultured Clostridiaceae bacterium | reverse complement strand
CTGAAACAATTATTATTTTGTAGTATAACAAATCTTTAACTTATTAACAATGGTTACCATCATCCATATTTCATCAACAGACCCTAGAATGTTACACAGTTTAATCTATAGTATTAATAATCCGCAAAAAGCATATTAAATTTTTTGATATAGGAATTACGGTAATACTTATTCCATAAGCTTTTGTGCAACGACAAAAACTATTATTTCCCGGGAAATCATGATATAATTTATTAAAAAAAGGAGAGATTTTGTGGTAAAATTTTTAGAGTTATTTAATAAGCATTTTAAAAAATTAGAGTCATATGTTCCTGTTGTCGCAAGAGTCCACGGAGATACTCATCCAGAATTTCATGATGTCAAACGCGTATATGAAACAATAAAGGGAAAAATAAAAGAAGAATCCTTAGAAAGTCCCTCGCTTTTTAATGAATTGGAAGAGCTCCGTAATATTACGGATAATTACAAAGTTCCTGATGATGTATGTGTCACGTATGAAGCAGTATATAATATGTTGAAAGAAATTGATGACTCTTTTAATAAATGATAGAAATAAGCGAGGCAAAATATTTCCCGCCACGTTAATACTTTTATCAGATTTTGCAAGTTAGCAAAAATGTTCATAGATTATTTTATATAACATATTAAAGGAGACAATATGCAAAGAATCATTTTTAGAAACAAAAACAAAATTGCTTTTATAGCAGGCTTTTTGATAACAGTAGCCTTTTTAAGTAAATGGACAATAAATAATATGACCATTTTTAAATGGTCATTAATTATCGCATCAATTTTCGGCGTATTACCCATTGTTATACAAGCGTATCAGGCTCTAAAGGTAAAGGTGATAAGCATTGACGTTTTAGTAACTTTAGCTGTTACAGGTGCTTTTTTAATCAGAAACTTTGAGGAATCAGCTATAGTTACTTTTCTGTTTTTATTCGGTGCATATTTGGAACAACGGACTTTAAACAAAACTCGTTCCGCCATAAAAGCATTGACAGAAATGGCACCGGAAAGTGCGTTAAAACAGATGGATGGCGGAGAATTTGAAGAAGTAGATATTGACGAAGTTGATATAGGTGATATTTTACTTGTTAAAACAGGCTCAAGGATTCCTGTAGACGGAAAAGTTTTAATAGGTGAAGGAAGTGTTAATGAAGCAAGTATTACAGGTGAGTCCATGCCTGTGTCCAAGGAAACAGGAGCTTCTGTATTTGCCGGCACGATACTTGATAACGGAACTATTCAAATTATTGCAGATCGAGTAGGTGAAGATACCACTTTCGGTAAAATAATAGAGTTGGTTGAAGAAGCTCAGGATTCGAAATCGGAAGCAGAAAGATTTATAGATCGCTTTTCTAAATATTATACTCCTGCTGTTCTCATAATTTCTTCTATGGTTTGGCTTTTTACAAGGGACTTGGAGTTGGCAATTACTATTTTAGTTTTAGGATGTCCGGGAGCGTTAGTTATTGGTGTCCCGGTATCCAATGTTGCGGGAATCGGTAACGGTGCAGGTCATGGTATTTTATTGAAAGGAAGCGAAGTAATAAGAGACTTTAGCAGGATGGATACAATGGTCTTTGATAAAACCGGAACCTTAACTGTTGGAAATCCATCTGTTTCGGAAAAAAAATACTATGGTAACGATATTGATGAAGCAACAAGATACCTTGCAAGCATTGAGCGAGAATCAGATCATCCCTTGGCTAAAGCTGTATTGGAGGAGATTGGAGAGACTGCATTTTCTGAAGTTAAGGATACAGTGGTAGTAAAAGGTGCAGGGATTGTTGCAAGTATAGAGGAGCATCG
>CAYXUX010000144.1:0-4513 GCA_964468275.1 uncultured Clostridiaceae bacterium | reverse complement strand
TGAGCAAAGACCCCATCTTCAAATAATCTTTTGCTCAACTCGATAGCCTTTTTGTCATCTCCTGTAATAACAGGTGTTATTGGTGTTTCGCTTTTACCCGTATTAAACCCAAGATTATTAAGTCCGACTTTTAAATATCTTGCATTTTCCCAAAGCCTATCCGTCAATTCGCTGCTTTCAGATAAAATATTTATTGCTTCTAAACAAGCTGCTGCGACAGAAGGCGGGGATGCGGTACTGAATAAAAAAGGTCTGCCTCTATGATTAAGCCATTCTATAAGATTCCTATTACCGGCAACATAACCTCCAACTACACCTATGGCTTTTGACAAGGTACCTATTTGAATATCAACTCGGCCATGAAGTCCGAAATGATCTGCCGAACCTCTTCCGCTCTCGCCCAAAACACCGCTGGCATGGGCATCGTCAATATATGTAAGACATCCATACTTTTCTGCAAGTTCTACAATTTCAGGCAGTTTTGCAATATCCCCGTCCATGCTGAAGACACCGTCAGTAATTATAAGCTTGGTATTGTAATTATCCTTTACCTCATCTATTACTCTTTCCAAGTCCGCCATATCACTGTGCTTATACCTGATAACATCGGCTCTGCTTAACCTGCAACCGTCGATTATACTGGCATGATTCAGCTCATCACTTATTATTATATCGTCTTTATCTACTACGGCAGGAATCACTCCGGCATTAGCCGTAAACCCGGATTGAAATACAAGGACAGCTTCTACATGTTTAAACTCTGCAAGCCTCTTTTCCAGTTTTTCATGAATAGTCATATTGCCGATTATTGTCCTTACTGCACCGGCGCCTACACCCCATTTTTCCAAAGCTTCTAAAGCCGCTTTTTTCATCCTCGGATTGTTTGCCAAACCAAGATAATTATTTGAAGAAAGATTAATAACTTCTTTACCGTTAATAATTGACCTTGGTCCCGAAGGGCCTTCCAAAACCGCCAGCTTCCTATATACCCCTTGTTCCTTAAGTCCGTTAAGCATTTGGGTGATAAAATTCAATTCATGTATACTCAATATGTTTTACCTCCCTATTCCTTTTTTATCTAATTATATCATAAAAAAACACCTAACAGAATATGATTTGTAAATCAATTTATACAAATTGCCTTAATTGTGTTTTTTAACGCACAGGATTTTTTAAAATGCCTACTTCTTCAATCTTTACTTCTACAATATCTCCCGATTCAACGGCACCAATTCCCGAAGGTGTGCCTGTTGCAATTATATCCCCGGGGTATAAAGTCATTATTTGGCTGATAAAGCTTACAAGCTTTCTACTGTTAAATATAAAATCGGAAGTATTCGATTTTTGCATTACTTTACAATTTTTAATCAGTTCGATATTTAAATTATCATAGTCTATATCTGTTGTAATATTCGGGCCAAAAGGTGCAAAAGTGTTAAATGACTTAGCACGTGCCCATTGGCCGTCTTTTTCTTGCAAATCCCTTGCTGTTACATCATTAAAACATGTAGCACCAAAAATATATTCCCCGGCTTCCTCCGGTTCAATGTCAAAGGCTTCTTTACCGATTACCAAAGCTAATTCAGCTTCAAAATCTACTCTTTTTGACATTCTTGGCTTTATTATTGCTTTCCCATGGGGCAATGCTGATGTCAAAGGTTTTAAAAAAATTATAGGTTCATTTGGTAATTCAAATCCCATTTCCAAAGCATGGGATTTATAATTCAGTCCAACGCATATAATCTTAGTCGGTGAGCAAGGTGTAAGTAACTCAATATCAGCTGGATTATAGATTTCTTCCGTTACTAAATAATTAGAAAAAATATCACCTTCGATTCTATTCACCTTTTGTCCGCTAACCTTACCATAACTAATTAGATTATCTTTTTTAAATCTTATAAACTGCATTTTATTCCTCCTAACATTAAATTATATATCCAATACTGCTTCCATTAAAATTTTGGGAAGCATCTTGGCACTGTTTTCATAAGCCTTTATATCTTTTTCCTTAACTCCTTTAAAGAGACTTTTATACTTTAGCGGAAGATCGCTTATAGTAATCAGACCGGCAGCATTCCTTCCGATAGCTTTGCTGGCTGTAAAAACCGCAGACAACTCCATTTCCACCCCGTCGCATCCTTTTTCCATCATAAAACCAAAGCTTTTCTTATTTTCTCCAAGGATAGAATCTGTTGAAAAGATTTTTCCCTTGTAGACGTTTACCCTTATGTCCTCACCATAATCCTTTGACTTGTTAAAGAGAACATCTGCCAATTCCTTACTGCCATATACTTCTTCTCCGAAACAATCCTTTATAAACTCTTTTTTATGAAATCTTGAGAAACCTTCTCCAATTACAGCACAATCACTAACTACTATATCACCAAAATTATATAAATCATTAATTCCACCTGCGGAACCGGAAAATAAAATATTCTCGCAAGAAGTATAACCCAATGCAATCACACAATCGCCCGTAAGGGGTGCCCCTATACAGCTATTAATTACGGTAATATCCTTATCTTTGTATGTAAGGCTTACCCCCCTGTACCATCCTTTAAAATGCTTTATAACTTTCTCCGCTTTTTCCGTAAATCTGCTCAAAGACCATATGGGACTAATTATAATATCTTTTTTTATGTCTTCAACTTCACAGCCAAAAAGTGTTTTTATCATTGTTTTATTATCTATGTTTTCATACATATATAACCTCCGCCTTTTACCTATTCAAGTATGCTATCAATTAATTTTGAAAATTCTTCTGTTGACTTAGCCCCCACCATTATTTCACCAATCATGGCACCGTTATTATCTACAAACAGTGCTGTAGGCACATACATGATACCATCAAGAAAACCTGTTATTAAACTTTCTGTAGGAAGAATATTTATATATTCTGCATCCTTTTGGCTTATATAGGCTTTACCTTTTTCCACCTCGCCATCGGCCAAAACACCTAGCACCCTAACACCTTTATTTATATACATTTCCTCTATTTCTTGCAGTGTTTCTATTTCCCCGAGACATGATGGACAGGTTGTAGTCCATACATTTATCAATGTCAGATTATTACTTGCAAAAAAATCATTGCTTACTTCATTTCCGTTTAAATCAACTGAATTAAAGTCCGGTATTCTAAATATTTTTTCGGCTCCATTTTTCCCGTTTTCCTGAGTTTCTTTAGTTGTTTTGCCTGCTATCTCTTTATTTCCACTGCTGCATGCAGAAAAGCTAATTGCAATTATTAATATGATTAACAATATCCAGATTTTTTTCATCGCTTTCACTCCTTCCGTTTTTAAACCCTGATCTTATAGCATTTGTAGGGCAAACGCTGACACATTTACCACATCTTATACATTCAGGACTATTAGAATTTTCATATATTTTTATATCAACAGGACAATTTTTTTGGCATAAATCACACTTTATACATTTTCGTAAATTTACATCCATTTTGTAAAAACTAATCGGATTAAACAAAGCATATATAGCACCCAAAGGGCAAACCGCCCTACAAAATGGTCTCGAAATTTTCATGGAAAAATAAATAAATACCCCCAGTATAAGAAGCTTCCAATAGTAAAGTATGCTAATCGCTCCTCTGATAGCCGTATTAGTTATTGCTAAAGGTATGCCGGCTTCCAATGTGCCTGCGGGACAAATATATTTACAGAAATATGGTAAACCAAGACCGAACTCATCTGTCAGCAAAACCGGTAATAATAGCACAAAAACAATTAAAAATATATATTTTCCATAATTAAAAATTTTTTTCATTTTAATTTTTTTTAAAGGAGTTTTATAGAGTAATTCCTGTAATAGACCAAATGGACATATCCATCCGCATACAAATCTTCCGCCTATGGTACCGATCATCATTAAAAATCCCAAAACATAAAAAGATATTTGATGTTTTATTCCGGCTGCAATTGCTTGCAATGATCCTATGGGACAAGACGTATATGCCCCGGGGCATGAATAACAGTTCAACCCGGGAAAACAAATTGATTTAAGTTTCCCCCGGTAAATTACTCCGTCTCTAAATCCTTTAAGATAACTATTTCCCAATATTGCAGATAAAAACTGCACAAGTCTTCTTTTTAGATTATCCAATTCCTATGCACTCCAAACAGATATTTATGGCTTTTTTTAAAACTTCTGATACCTCTCCCCGCGTGGTCCCTATAACCATAAATATAATAGATAAAATTAATAAAATATATTTAAGTTTTGTTTTCATAATTTAACACTCCCAAAAAGATATCATTGCATATTACTGATGCCCAGTACTCTTTTATTGTCCCTGTCAAATCTTCCAAGTTCTTCGTGCAAAGCTTTTTATAATGACGGTGTGAGCGTCATCTTAGATCTTTGATTGACAGGGTCATCTAACCCTACATAAGGAAGTGATTTCGTATTTACATAATCGTATTTGTATTCAATAAAGAATTATTTATATTATAACAAATATAAGCATAAAACCAATACTTATTATATTGGATAAATACAA
>CAYXUX010000143.1:0-4718 GCA_964468275.1 uncultured Clostridiaceae bacterium | reverse complement strand
CTGATATATTGCTCACTTGCCAGACATCCAGTACCGTATTTTATAATTCAATGACAGCACCAAGTTCATTAGTGAATGTAATCGCAACTTTATTAGCTATAGAACTTAACGATAAACTAAAACAAAATAAGTTAAAAATTAAAAGACTGGCGGAATACTTTAATAATAGGAATTATTAAATCAGACTACGGGCTCATCTACTAATCCTTTTTCCAAAAAGTCGGCACAATTAAGAGTAGGATAGGATAGATTTCCAACCTACCAATAAGCATGGCAAATGAGAGGACTATTTTTGAAAGCGGTGACATAATAGAGTAATTCCCCATAGGTCCAATAAGTGAGAAACCGGGGCCTATATTTCCCAAGGTAGCAGCCACAGATGTAAGAGTTGTTGTCATATCATATCCTTCTGTGGATATAAAAAAAATTGAAATCACGAATACTAATATATACATAAAGAAAAAATTCATTATCTCCCCTAAACCTTTTTCATCCAATACCTTACCACCGAATCTTACCGGATATACGCCTTTGGGATGTATTATCTTCATCAACTGAGTTTTTGCCGACTTAAACATCAATAAAACTCTTATATTCTTTACTCCACCTGCTGTTGAGCCGGCACAGCCCCCGACAAACATTAAGAAAAATAATATAAACTTGCTAAGTGTCGGCCATGTGTCAAAATTCGTAGAACTATAGCCGGTAGTTGTTATTATAGAAGCAACCTGAAAGGAAGAATGTCGCAAGGATTCTCCTAAGGATGTAAATACACTGCCATGTAGATTAACAGTGATTAAAAGTATTGATGTCAAAACAGCAATTGTGTAAAATCTTAGTTCTTCATCTTTAAAAAATGATTTGAAGTTACCTTTTGAAATCTGATAATACAAGGAAAAATTCACCCCGCTTATTAGCATAAAAACAGTTATAATAACTTCAGAAAAAACATTATTATAAGCACCGATAGACATATTTTTTATTGAAAATCCTCCTGTCCCCACCGTCCCAAAGGTATGAACCAAAGAATCAAACAAGGGCATCCCGGAAATAAGCAGCAAAACAACCTGAGCCAATGTAATAATTAAATAGATACCATATAGAATCTTAGCTGTATTCCCTATCTTTGGCACCAGCCTACCGGGACTTGGTCCCGGGCTTTCTGCACGCATTATAAATATTGAAGTAGCATTGACAGAAGGAAGTATAGCCAATGTCAGAACAAGAACACCCATACCACCTATCCAATGGGTAAAGCTTCTCCAAAATAATAAACTATTAGGCAGATTCTCCACAGTTTCTAAAATGCTGGCTCCCGTAGTAGTAAATCCCGAAACCGCCTCAAAAAAACTGTCTATTAATGAAGGAATAGATGAACTAAAATAAAAGGGCAGTGCTCCAAGAAAAGACATAAGAATCCAACCCAAAGCCACTATTGCGAAGCCATCCTTAGCATACATATTTGGTGATTCTGCTTTAACCCTAGTCAATAACATCCCTAATACAACAATAATTCCTATTGTATAAAAAAAACTGGTTATTCCCTCATCTTTATATATAAAAGCCACAATTAAAGAAGGTAACATGGCTGCTGCTTCACATATTAATAAAACTCCCAAGCTTTTTAATACCATTTTGAAGTTCAAAATGAATACCTCCTTCTTGCGGCTTCAAAAGTTCGTCTATATCGCATATCTTATTATTCTTAGCTATGATAATAACTCGATCTTTCTTTTTTATAACATCATTACCCTTAGGAATAATTACTTCATTTTTTCTTACAATAGTAGCAATTAAAATATCTTTAGGCAATTTCAATTTTTTTAACGGAATATTTATTATTTTATTGTCTTCATTAACAATAAACTCAAGTATTTCCGCTTGTCCTTCAACTATTTTATACAAAGTCTCAACAGTACTGCCTCTTACATATTTTAAAATCTGGTTGGTAGTTATGAGCTTAGGGCATATTACATCATCAATCCCTAATTTATTAATTACTGTCATATAATTTATCCTGTTTATTTTTGAAACCACTCTTTTTGCACCGTTTTGTTTAGCTATTAAAGCGGATATGAGGTTTTCCTCATCCATGCCCGTTAAAGATATAAAGACATCCATCTCCCCTATATTTTCTGATAGCAAAAACTCCTCATCGGTACCGTCACCGTTTATAATTAATACATTAGGAAGTAATTCTGCAAATTCAGTACACTTTTCCATATTTAATTCAATAACCTTAACCTTTGCACCCAATTTGCGAAGAAGTTTTATTAAATAAAAAGAAATTCTTCCTCCTCCTACTATCATAACATTACCAATTTTCTTTGTATGGTGTTTCCAATCTTTAAAAAAACTTGCGATATCAATGGATTGTCCCAGTATATATACAATATCATTTATCTTTATTTCAAAATCACCGCCGGGAACTATGACTTCGCCATCCCTGATAACTGCGCCGATTAGTATTGTATGCGGAATTTTCCCTGACAGGTCCTTCAACTTGATGTTAACTATGGGCATATCCTTATCCACTACTATTTCCGCCATCTTAACTCTGTCCTTTGCAAAGCTTTCCACATTTACAGAGGCAGGATAAGCAAGATTTTTTGCTATTTCCTCGGCTGCAGCCAGTTCCGGATTTATAACCATATCCAACTCCATTTCTTCTTTTAATAATGTGAGCTCCTGTGCGTATTCCGGGTCTCTGATTCTGGCTATTGTTTTTTTAGCCCCCAGCTTTTTTCCTGTAAGACAACAAACCATGTTAACTTCATCACTATTTGTAACGGCAATCAATAAATCGGTATTATAAACATCCGCATTTTGAAGGATACCGGTGGATACACCGTTACCTTTTATACAAAATACATCCAAGTTTTCATCAGCTTTATCTATCACTTTTTGATCCTTATCAATTATGATAACATCGTGATTTTCTTTGGAAAGATTAAGAGCAAGGTTGTATCCCACTTTACCTGCTCCTATTATGATTATTCTCATAATTTTACCTCCAAATTACATTTCGCTTATGATTAAGATAATAGCACAAATAATTATAAAATACATCTATATCGCTGTTAAAATACTCACCTAAATAAGGGTTGTTACATAAAATAAATATATATTGTTATAAAGGATGGTTGATATGATTATATATGTAGTCAAGCCGGGTGACAGTCTATGGCAGATATCCAATACTTTTGGCGTCCCTTTATCTGAAATAATAGAAGCAAATAAACTTCCAAACCCAAACCAGCTTTTAGTCGGTCAGGCTATTATAGTGCCAAAGGAAGGCATTTATCATGTTGTCATGCCCGGAGAGTCATTGTGGGCTATTGCCGGGCTGTATAATACTACCGTTGAAGAAATACTAAGGAGTAACAACATCGCAAATCCAAATATTATTCATCCGGGGCTAAGATTATTTATTCCTGCTCCCATTCACCGAGTAGTGCCGGGAGAAACTTTATCCCAAATAGCTGAAAAGTATGGCGTAAGTGTTGAAAGTCTTGTAATTGCCAATAATATTAAAAATCCGGATTTGATTTTTCCCGGTATGATTCTTGTTGTGCCCATCGCAGTCAGACCGGAAATATTCGTGAATGGTTTTATTTATATGCTGGGGCAGCAAGCAGGTCCCATAATAAATGAAGTTGCCGATAATCTGACTTATGTAAGCCCTTTTGCATATCTGATACGAGAAAACGGGACTATGGAACCTATTGATGATGATGCCGCTATAAATGCTTCCCTTGAAAATAATATAGTTCCCATGATGGCTATTACAAACTTTACATCAACTCAATTGGGAGAAAATCTTGCACATGTTGTACTTAACAATCCCGACATACAGGATACATTGCTTGATAACATAATAAATATAATGCAGGAAAAAGGTTACAAGGGGCTAAATGTTGATTTTGAAAATGTACTCCCGGCTGATAAAGTTCCCTATAACGAGTTCATGCAAAAAACTGTTGACAGATTACACCCCCTAGGTTATTTTGTTTCTTCCTCCCTAGCCCCTAAGACAAGGGCGGATCAGCCGGGATTACTTTATGAAGCCCATGATTATGAAGCCCACGGCAGAATAGCTGATTTCGTAGTTTTAATGACTTATGAATGGGGATATAGATTGGGACCGCCGCGGGCGATTTCACCCCTTAATCTGATAAGGCAAGTATTGGATTATGCCGTCACTGTTATACCCAGAGATAAAATTTTCTTCGGTTTTCAACTTTATGCCAGGGACTGGACTTTACCTCATGTCGTTGGGCAGCAGGCACGTACCTTTAGTGTTCAGGAAGCAATAAGATTAGGTGTAAGATATGGCGCTGTCATTCAATACGACAGTATTGCCCAGTCGCCTTTCTTCCGATACAGGGATGAAAACGGAGTAATGCATGAAGTGTGGTTTGAAGATGCGAGAAGCGCTCAGGCAAAATTTGAGACTGTTAAAGAATACAGATTGGGGGGAATAAGCTACTGGGCTTTAGGCTATCCATTCCCACAAAACTGGACCCTTTTGGAAGATAATTTTATAGTTAAAAAGTTATAGACTGCTTTCGAGATTCGACGCTATATATGAACAAATGCCGGTGTATAATATACTTACATTTATCGGGACTATAAAGCATATATCATTTGATTCGATTGCTGTGTTACGAGGCCAATAATCTGTAAGCTTGTTCCGGGTTGCGCCAAAACTCGCTTCG
>CAYXUX010000142.1:2773-4747 GCA_964468275.1 uncultured Clostridiaceae bacterium | reverse complement strand
GCTGATTTAAAAATTTTTGTGTATTACTGAGTACCCCTTGAGTTATGGGTATTAATCCCAGACTTTGATTTGCTGCACTGCCGTTTTGCCATAGCTGGGTCATAAGTGAATTGCTTTGCACTGTTGAATTGCATACTTCCGCCTTGTCAAGGAGGATTTTCACATTTTCCACATCTGCCAATAGATCTCTAAAAGCCCTTTGATATTGGTTTTGCAGCATAGTAGCATACTGGTTTCTTTCTCTGTAAATATTATATGTGTATATTCCCATGCCAATTAAGGCTACAAGTAATACCGCCGCTATTCCCCGCCAAATATTTAATACTCTTTTAAAATCTTTTTCTTCCAAAACTATTGCCTCCTATTTTGCAAAATAGTGTTTGCCTATGACTTTTATCACCGGCCTTGACCATATCCACTTATTGGTTGTTTTTGCCGGATTATAATAATACAGCGCTCCCCCGGATGGATCCCAGCCATTTAATGCATCTTGAGCAGCTTTTGTAGCAGTATCCCCCGGAGGCTGAAACATTTGTCCGTCATCAACGGCTGTAAAAGCACCGGGCTGGAATATAACACCTGCTATGGTATTGGGGAAAAGCGGGCTTCTAACTCTGTTCATTATGACACCGCCTACTGCCACTTGCCCTATATAAGGCTCACCCCTCGCCTCACCGTGTATGCACTGTGCCAATGTATATGCTTCGTTTCCTCTGCCGCTTCCGCCGCCGCCTCCACCACCGCCCCCTGCCGTAGGTACATTCATTCCCAATGCCTTTGCTGTTTGATCCCCTACAATACCGTCAACCTTTAAACCGTGCTTTTTTTGAAATTTTATAACAGCCTGCATGGTTTTGTTTCCGTAAATACCATCTATATTGCCATCATAAAAACCCCATCTTTTTAACTTATCCTGTACAACAAAAACATTATCTCCCCTTGAGCCCCATTTCAATAATATAGTCTCTAAATCTCTGCCCAATATATTCTTGAAATATCCGAAATATAACAGTACCACAAAAACCACAAGCGAAGTTATCGAGATTATTATAGCCTTTTTTCTTTTCAAAAAATAAACACCTCCTATTGAATATTTTTTGCAATAGGAGGTAATTTATTCGCTTTTTTACATTTGCTTATTTTTCCTAATTATTTTTGCAACTTTCATATTTAGATTTTTATATATTTCTGATATTTTAAACTTTAACTTTATTGGCAATCTTTCATAATAGCTATTCTGCAATAAACTTATTTCTTCTTTGCTTAAAACTTCTTTCATCTCATTTAAAACATCCTCTGATGTTCCTCCCTGTGCAATATCTACAAAGCATAAGGGGGGAAACATTACACACCACCAATTTCCTCCACTTCCATTACCTATCTTTACATTTAAAGCTTGGTACTCCCCTTTGGGAAGGGTATATTCGCCATATACTTTACTGGGAAACTCATGTTTACTTAAACAAACCTCTACGGGAAAATCCTTATTTATTTTTTTAAGTTCATTTTGTATTCTATCTTTTATGAAGTCTAAATTCTTTTTTATTACCAGTCCTGCTTTTTCCGTATCTGTTATTTCTTTGATAACGGGGCTAAGTTCTTTTAAAACAACATCTCTTACTCTTAGTTTTATTTCTTGATCCTCGGCTGAATCGCTATTTGCAATAATATGCAGTCTTATTATTTTATCTTTTATATTGGCTAAGCAAGTATCTTTATTTATGTATATGTTCATAAATATCCCGAATATAAATAAGGTTATTATGATAAAAGATATGATTTTATACTTCATGCTTCACCTCTTTTTTATTTACTTACCTTTCCAGCTTCATTCGACAATACCTTTATACTAAAGTATAAGACTCTTCGCTATCGCTCAGAGTGACATTTCTAGTTAACAACACATGTTTTCGGCTTTGTCATCCTGAGGCTTTTGCCGAAGGATTTTCCTATCGAGGCATAAGACTCTTCGCT
>CAYXUX010000142.1:0-2673 GCA_964468275.1 uncultured Clostridiaceae bacterium | reverse complement strand
AAGACTCTTCGCTTCTATTATCTCCATAATAACCCATCATATACATACACTATACCGTCTTACCTATTCTCCGCACTTTTACTTTAGCTTCGACCTTAATCTTTAAATCATTTTGAAAGAAGTCATCATAATCCTCAGAGACTTTCTTATGCAAGCGCGGATGATACTTGCTTAAATATTCCTTGACTCCTATTAAGTCCACTTTATACTCTTGCTGCATTTTTTTTATAAGTGCCGTGCTATCTTCAATTACTACCTTTTCCAATTTTTCTTCTATATCTTTAAGTTTTTTATTCTCTAAAAGTTTTTTCCCTAATGTATATTCCTCGATAGCTCCATCAGTTACCATTTCAAAGGTTAAGTAAACTGTGCTTCCTTCTATCTTATCTAATTTGATTTTTCGCTTAAAATACCTATAAATAAGCGGTACAGCACAATTTGAGCATCTGCATTCTATAACTCCGCCTTTTGCTTTACCATTACACCACATATAAGCTATAGTTTCCTTCTCATCTAATTCTCCTATAAGTTTATAATCCTTTATAATACCCATTCCTGTTGACTCTACTTCATCCTTACACGGTATTAAAATCGGCAGCGCTGCATGTCCCTCACTTGTTATAATCTGCTTGGCAAAATCCTTAAAAGTAACCTTTACAATGCGCGCAGCCTCCTTATTATGCTCCGCTATACCTTCTATATAATTTGACAGTAGTGTTTTTGATTTTGGCTTTACTTTAAAAATATCTCCTGCCTTATCTACAGCCATATACATAAGCATGCTGCTATGCAAATGTCGCCACCTGCCTAAGATATCTACTGTGTTCTTTACCAACTCTCCATCCTCTAGTAAGCTTCGACCAAGAAAAATGACCTTTGTATGTTCAAAATTGTGGGCCTTAGAAAACCTCTGCAATAATTTTATAGCACCTGTAGAATATGAAATAGCCTCAGTATCATAAGTCATGAAATCCAATACTTTTCCTTCTTCAGACTCAGCAGTATCAGGATTCACAAAAGTAATTTTATATTTATTTTCTTCATCTGATTCCTTTTCATTGGAATCAGACTTGCCTTTATCCTTTGACTTTGCTTCTTCTTCCTTTCCCCCTGATTTAGTTTCATCTGATTCCGACCCTTCATTCTCTAAATCTAAACCTTCATCCTCTGATTCTTTTTTGTCAGCTTTATCAATGCCTATGGAAAGAACAAAGGACCTGTTTTCTATCTCTAGAAGATCCCAGCAAGCTGTAAGAAGCAGCGTAAATGCTACTATTATAGATAATATAACCAATCTTTTAACCTTCATTTTTAGAGCCTCCTTTTTTTCGTATCCACGCAATAATAAGCAAAAGAAGCGGAACTATAAAAATTAATACTGATCCAAAATATTGAATCAGATACACGGGCACCTTATCTACTTGTGCAAAATTTTGCGGGAGCACTGATGCCAAATATATAAAAGGAACCATTATTAGCGCAAATTGTTTTTGCTCCTTTGTTCCCAGCAGACAGGATAAAGAATAGGTAAGAGCAAAATAAAAAGAAATCATTGTGGTATATACTGCAAACACCCATATTCCCAACATCACTCCATCCAGTCTTTCTATAAACAAACCGGGGAGATTAACACTTCTCACGTATGATAATAAAGGCCATATCATTCCCTCCACAACTTTTACACCAAACATGCTCAAACAAAGCACGACTATCAACATATAAAATACGGTTACAATAGCGATTCCGACAGAAGCATATATATAAGCCTTTTTTGGCTTTTTCATAAAACCCACATAAAAAAGAAGCAATCCATAACCGGAAAAACTCAATGCCATTACCGGCAATGCCTTAAAAAACTTTGACGGAAGACCATAAAAAACAGGAAGTAAATTGCTGAAATCCGCATCAGTTATACCGGGAAGCATTATTAAAATCATGGGTATAAATAAGAAGGGAAAAAAAACCTCCATCGCCCTTCCGATGCATTCTACCCCGCCCCTAACCGCATAAGTGCAAGCAAGTATTATACTTAATATAATAACCTCCGGCGGTGTGTTGGAAAGAAGAAATAATTTTACCGCTTCACCCATTACTCTGGCTTCATAACCGATAAATGCGGTAAAATAAATAATATATATGAAAGTCAGAACTTTAGCAGGAACTTTTCCTATGATTTCACCGGAGTAAGCAGGCAATGCCTTCCCGGGAAACCTGCAATTCAAAGTGACTAAAATACCCATGACAAAAAGGGATAGAATACCGCCGATTAATACCATTATTACGGAATTGGTACCGGCGGCTTCCGCTAATTCCCTAGGCAACGAGAATATGCCAACCCCTATTAGGGTCATTATCGTAATTGCTGTTATTTGGTATGGGGAAATAATATCATTGTCCTTGATCATCGTCCTCCCACCCTTCTTTGTCTTTTATAGCATTTCTGTTGTTTTTCATCCTTGTTTTGTTATTTGCAGTACTGATAGGTCGTTTAATCATATTGAATAACGGTGCTCTGTATAATGTATCCTTGAATTCTGATGGAATAAAAGCCGCCAAAGGGGAGAAATATGGTATATCAAAGCTTTTTAACTTAATTAAATGGATAATTATCAATATTAAGCCCAACATAAGTCCGTAAAGACCGAGCATCCCTGAAGCTGCAATAAGGGCAAA
>CAYXUX010000141.1:0-4791 GCA_964468275.1 uncultured Clostridiaceae bacterium | reverse complement strand
GTCACACAAACAACATTCTGCATATAATAATCGCTGCCATTATTCCCGCCAAATCTGCTACCAATGCAGCAATCAGTGTATGCCTTATGTTTTTCACACCTATGGAACCATAATAAACAGTTATTGTATAAAAAATCGTTTCGGTACTGCTCATTATGGTTGATGCGATGATACCCACCAAACTATCGACTCCTGTTTTTTTAAGGGTATCTGCCAGTATCCCCAAAGCGCCGCTGCCGGACAATGGCTTCATCATCAGAAAAGGTAATATTTCATCCGGAATAGATATTAATTTTGTTATAGGTCTTAAAATATAAATTATAAGGTCTAAGCCTTGGGATGTCCTTAACATATTAACTGCCAATAACATTGCTAAAATATAGGGAAAAATCCTTAGCGTTATCATCATCCCTTCTTTGGCACCTTCAATAAAAGTATCATATACCTTTACCCCTTTTATCTGGCCGTAAGAAAAAATAAATAATAATAGGAAAGGTATAACCAAAACCACTAGCATATACCTCCTTTTCCCTCAAAGATTCTACAGCAAATCAACCCTGTGATGATGGCAATAATAGAAACGATTATTGAGGGAAGTATAACGATACCCGGATTATTGGAACCTAAAGAAGCTCTGATAGATATAACTGTGGACGGCATGATGCATATAGGTGCGCTGTTTATAACAAGGAATCTGCACATAGCATTGCTTGCAGTGATTTTGTTATTGTTTAGCTTTTGCAATTCTGAAATTGCTTTAAGCCCCATAGGAGTTGCTGCATTGCCAAGTCCAAACATATTGGAAGTGATGTTCATGGTGATTGAACCTATTGCCTCACCTTCTTTGGGTATATCGTGAAATATCAATCTTATAATAGGGCCTATTAATTTTCCCAACTTCTTAATCATTCCTGATTTTTCCGCTACTTTAATAGTGCCGCCCCAAAGCATCATACTACCTAGCAAGCCTAAAGCTAATTCCAGAGATGACTTTAGGGATGCAAATATTTCCTTATTTAAAATTTCAAGATTTCCATTAGCAGTTGCGAAAGCGATGGCAAAGGCAATCATAAAAAACCAAATCTTATTTATCAATTCAAAAACCCCGCTATAAACTTAATCAATTAAATCTATGGCCGGGATTTATTTTTTATTACTATATATGGTTTTTCTATAATTGGCGGATTAAGCATATACCTTTTGACGTACCAATACGGATGCCATCTTTTTATCATATCTATCTCATCCCTATATCTTGAGTTGTTGAATTAAAATTGATAAGTTTCCCTAAGGGAGCCACAAGAAACGTTAAAAACCTATTGCAGCCCGGCATAAGTTTTGTCTGCTCGTTAATTCCCGTCAATATCAATACCGAATATATCAGACACCGCCTCGTCTACTATGGCTCTTTTGCTTTTTTTAGTTGATTTTTTTAATAGTTCTTCTGATTTTTTCTCTATGGTTTTTGATATCAGCTCGTCAATATTCACACCTCTTAATGTGAATAAAAGCTCCGGGTTATTGTCTATTCGGGTGCCAATGCCGTATAAAACCGCTGCAACATGTTTACACATATCTGCCCAATCCGGGCAAGTACAATGAAAGTCAATTTCATCAGGTGCGGGAAACAATCCCTTGCCTTTAGCCGTAAGGAGTTCCGACAGTTCTTTTGGAAACTTTCCTTCAATGAGTTCCTGCAAAGATTCTATCCTACCTTGGCAGTCCTTGACAATACTTTCCCAAATCTCTTTTTTTAACGGTTCAATGTAAATACCAACGTCATAGGGTTTTACCCTAGAACCTTGAACTATCGCTTCTGCTTCCCCTTCTTTTATTCTTAAGTCCAAAACCATACCGTTTTTCAAATAACTTTTGCCTCTGCCAATCCTGTTTTCATAGTCGGAGTATCTTTCAAGGTTATCATTCCATGCCTTGCCCCACCAACACTTAGCAATCTTAGTCCCTTCGATTATAACAGGTCTTATATCATCAGGGTTTTTCTTTTTAAGCTTTTTCAGACTTTTCTCTGCCTTTAATTTCAGTTCGCCCACGGTAGCACGTTTTTTATAGTTGCCTCCATAGAATCCCAAGTCATTACCTCCCTTTTTCTAAATTGAAAGTCTAAATAGTTTCATCAGCTCTTTGTTGTCCATTTCGGTTATCCAAGTCTCATTTGAATCAGGCATAATATCCTTCGAAAGCTTCACTTTGTCTTCAATCATCAAGTCAATTTTTTCTTCTATGGTTCCTTTTGTAATGAATTTGTGAACTACAACATTCTTTTTCTGTCCTATTCTAAAGGCTCTGTCAGTTGCTTGGTTTTCAACCGCCGGATTCCACCATCGATCAAAATGT
This sequence comes from uncultured Clostridiaceae bacterium, assembly GCA_964468275.1. Taxonomy (GTDB): domain Bacteria; phylum Bacillota; class Clostridia; order Lutisporales; family Lutisporaceae; genus JAAYKT01. The sequence continues at coordinate 2,436 of CAYXUX010000141.1, read as the reverse complement.
ATCACATGATTTGCAGAAGTCAGATTGAGCCCCACGCCTCCCGCTTTTATTGATAATACCATAAAGGGGACATACTCTTCACCTTGAAATTTATCAACTATTGCTTTTCTGCTTTTTACGGATATACTCCCATGCAATAGCAATCCCGGATGATTAAATATGCCTTCAAGAAAAGCTCTTAAAGGTTCCGTTATTTCTTTAAATTGAGTGAACACCAATACTCTTTCCCGTTTTTCATATATGGTTTCACAGATTTCTCTCAGCCTTTCATATTTCCCGCTTTCGCTTTCCCCATAAACATTTTGCCCCAAATATTGATCCGGATGGTTACATATCTGCTTAAACTTTACTAAAGAGGAAAGAATAAGACCTTTTTTGGATATACCTTCTTTCGTCTCCAGCAATTTTTCCTCCAATTCCTTAACCAAAGAGCCATATAAAACTATTTGATTTTTGCTTAGATTGGAATATGTCTTCATCTCAATTTTATCAGGAAGGTCTGATATCACATTTTTATCCGTTTTCAGCCTTCTTAATATAAAAGGACTTACTACCTTTTTCAGTCTGTCATAGCCTTGGTGTTTTTCCTTTAACTTCTTAATAAATATATCAAATTCTTTGGTACTTCCTAATAATCCTTTATTTAAAAAATCAAAAATAGACCATAGATCAGAAAGCCTGTTCTCTATAGGTGTGCCTGTCATAAGTATTTTAAACCTTGCTTTTAATGCCTTAGCCGCTCTCGTCTGCTTAGTTGAAGGATTTTTTATAGCCTGGCCTTCGTCAAGTATCAGAGTATTCCATTCCACATCTTTTAGCCATTCCAGTTTTAGAAGCATACCATAAGTTGTGATAAATATATCTGTTTTTGCGAAATTTTCTAAATCTTCTTTTTCTAAAATCTTGTTTTCAGAAGGATGCAATATATAATATTTAAGTTTTGGTGCAAATCTTTCTGTTTCTGATTTCCAATTACCGATGAGAGAAGCAGGTATTACAAGGAGAGCCTTTTCCTTGCCTTTTACATTATTCAAAAGGGCGAGAGCTTGAATAGTTTTGCCAAGTCCCATATCATCCGCCAAGCAAGCTCCAAGTCCCATTTCTTTCATAAAGCTAAGCCAACTGAGTCCGGTTTTCTGATAAGGCCGCAGCTTTGCCTTAAAATCTTTTTTATATTTAACAGTTTTTATATCGTTAGGTCTTACAAGGTGTTTTAGCACTGTTTCAAGCCATTCACCATTGGTTATTTCCAGATCAAAATCATCTTCATCTATTTTTAATAATTTTTCGCCGTTAAGCTGAAATCTCATGGCATCTATTAGGTTTAAATCCGACTTGCCCATGAGCTTTTTGGCCTCTTCATAGGCTTTTAGCACTTCACTCAGCTTTTTGTGATCCACTTCAATCCATTTTCCCTTTAAAAAAGCTAATCCTTCGGCTTCCCCCAGCAGCCTTTTTATTTCTTCGGGGGTAATTGTTTCGCCACCCAACGAGATTGCCCCATCAAAATCCATTATGGCATCATAACCCAAATGTGCCGGTATTTTATCGCCTATATTTATTCGTATTCCTACTGAATTTGACCGATATTTCCACCAATTAGGTATACGACATAGTATACCCGACTCTTCGTAGATTGGAACTTCTTTTAAAAATGTATAGGCTTCAGTGGATGTAAGATTAATAGGGTAAAAAATCTCACCGCTTTCAACAAGTTCCGATACAAAGTGACTTTTCACGGATGCTCTATTTACCGTTGATAAAAGCTCAAGCATTTTATTGCTTTTGATATCATAATCAATGAGTGCATTTTTCAAAGGCAGATGCTTTGACTTTTTCCCCCCTCCGGCTTCAACAGAATAAGTAGCCATAAATGCAAAAGGAAAATCTTCATTCTTATTCTCTACAAGATGGAAATAAATGCGCCCGGCTAAATTTATATTAGAATTGTAAGAAGCGAAAAATTCTTCTGCGCTACCGCTATAATGTCCTATGCATTCAGAAAAAGCGGTATTTAATCTTTTCCAAAAAGCAAAAAGCCAGACTTCATCTAAATATTCCATACCGATTATATAAGGTGCTTTTGCCGTCAAACTCTTTATATCTCCGGGTTCTAACAACATAAAGGTTTTTTCCCTAAGCATTTCCAAAAGCGGTTCTTTTGAAAGCTTTTTTATAAAAAGCAAGCATATTTCCCGAATAAAATATAAAGAATCGGAAACATTTATATTGTTGTGGGAAAAACCCAAAAATAACAGACTTTCCTCGGAGTTCTCCTGAAATCGTTGATGGAATTCGTCTTGAAAATCTATTTGCCTTTTATCCAAGGACTCCTTCGTGTCTTTGTAAAATATATCAAATAGCCCCCCTTGTCTCAAGGCTATATTTAATTCTTTCCTTTCTTTCATTTACCCGAACCTTTCTGCTTGTTATTTG
>CAYXUX010000140.1:0-4815 GCA_964468275.1 uncultured Clostridiaceae bacterium | reverse complement strand
GCTTGGCAAAGAGCAGGTAATGTTAGCATTGAACATTTTTTTGAGCCTATATGTTTTTCTAAGTTATAAGATAGCTCCAACAGTTTCCTCACAGCACCTCTGTCTTCACCAAAGATAATATATTTATACTTTTTTCTGTCAGGAATATTAGATAAAATTGCTATAAGTATCATAAATAATTCTTCTGCAAGGTTATCTCCGGTTTTTTTCTTTGATTTGGCCATCTGAAAAAAACTAGAAAAAAGTTCGCCTTTTGTGCTACTATCATCCCCGCAAAGTTTTTTTACCACGTCACTACCGGAGCTGCTTATAATTTCATCTACTGATCCTTTCCACTTACGTGCTATTCTTAAAGCATATTTTAAATAATTATTAAAAATATTTTCCGAATAACTATAAACTCTTTTTAAACATTGCAATGAATCTTTTTCATCAAACACTAATACAGTTATCCCGGCATCTGATAATTTTTTTATAAAAATAATATGTTCATCCCATATCAGATTATTACCGGAACACATCTCCATCAAGACAGTTTTGGTTATTATCACTATACCATTTTTCTTTTTAATGTAAGATGTCAAAGGAGTTATATCGGAAAATTTAGCATGGCTTATAATGGCACATGTGTCGTAGATAAAACAAATATCAGCCTTCAATATTAAATCTGCTGATTTTTTCTTATCGTAAATTATATATCTTTTAATATTATCAAAATTATAGGGGATTTCCTCATGTGTTTTGTCCATCGGATTACCCCCTTATCTCTTCATATATTTTTTTTATATTATTTTTAATTTTTTCAAATTCCACTTCCCTCATAAGTTCTCGGGAAACAAGATATTGTCCTTTTTTATTTACCAATTCCAATAGTTTTGTAAAATCATCTTTTCTTGAAGCTTCTAATAATTCTCCATTTAGCCACAGTGCATTAAATTCATTATTTATAATATCTTTATCAATGTTTAATAATTTTTTTAGGCTATTCCCGTCTTTAAGCAACTCTAACTCATAACATCTAATTAAAACTGCCATATAAGGAGCCTTAAAGTAATTCATCAGCTTGGCAATGACATGCAATTCAGATTTAGCTTCTTCGGATTCCAACTTAAATTTATTAAACATCTTAGTAAAACTTTGTTCCGGCATCATAAGAGAAGCTGCAAAACAATTTGCTGCCATTTCTTCTTCATGTTCATAATAATTATCAGGCATATAAAGTTCTGCTGATTCTTTAATGCAATGGTTTTGATATAGGATATGATAAATCTCGTGGCATAAAGAAAAGTTGGCATTCACTCTAGGCAATGATGAGTTCAACAAAACATACTTTGAGCCGTTTCCACTATAGCATACTGCGCCTATCTCAGCATTTTTGAGGGGAATTTCGGCTAACAGGAAGCCCGTCTTAATGATAAGTGTTCGTGCGATTTGCATAATATCAAGCAAGTCATCCCCGCTCTCCATATTAGCTTCACTATAGAATATTTTTAGTTTATCCTCCACCAATTCTTTATTTCTTTTATTATTTAAAATAATTCTTTGAAATTTCTCGAAATCCATTTAATCACTCCTTATAAAGGCTTGATAATTTCTTTTCCACTCCTAGGACAGCATCTATATTTTCTAAAAAATCAATCATTTTCTCAGCAAATTCTTGCCTATTAGGCCCTAATCTTCCTGTATGAAATGTAATATTTAAATCGTCCAATTCTCTATTAGTTGAAACATTGATACTGTTTTTTAGAAAAAATTCTATTCTTTCACCCAGCGCATATGCAATCTTATCCATATCGCTAACGGTTGCTTCCTGCACTCCATTTAGTATTCTTGATAATTTATTTACCTCAATCCCGGATTTCAAGCTAATATATGATCTTTTTATCTTTTTATATGCCAAATATTTATTAACATTATCAATAAATAAGCTCATAGGATTACCTCCTTTTATCATATTATGATATTATATCTCCTAATACAATTATATTATACTCCTGTGCCTTCTGTATTACAACATAAATATCAAATATCGATACATCTCCGCCGAAGCCATTTGCTTGCACTGGCGGTCACAGACCGCCCCTGCACGGGACGACAGTCCCGTAATTGTCATTCCGAACGCAGTGAAGAATCTCTGCGAGCGATTAACAATCATCTCTACGATGTTAAAATATCCCTTTAGGGTTAAGACCCTTCGTCGCTTTACTTCTCAGGATGATACTAAAAATCAGCATCATAAAGCAATTGATTTTAGCTTGTTGTATTTGCAGTATTGAAATATCTGAGAAAACATATAGAATAATCAGTAAGGCTTAGATTTTTTTGTTTTATATAAATAATTATAAAGAAATAATAAACATCTGGAATAAACGGAGGAAATAAACTTAATGATAAGCAGCATTAGGCTCTTTACAAGGTTTTTACCTGTACATACTATTGTGATATTTACTTTCTTTGGACTTTTATTCTTTTATATATTAAAGGGACAAAGGGCTAAGGAAATGTTTTTGACTTTTTGGGGTTTTGTTTTTGCATGCTTATATGGAAGTTTTAAATTTACCATATTGACACTTATGATTACAATAGCTGTGTACTACCTCTCCGAATTTTTGATTGTATTAAAAAATCAAGAAAATGTGAAGAAAAATAATGATATGCAAAACAAGTATAAGAGGAAAATTATACTTATTGTGGGACTTATGATTTCTCTTGGCACGTTGCTACTCTTTAAGTATCCTGTGTTAAAATCCCAATTACCCATATCTATGCAAGTTAAGGCTTTGGGTATTTCCTATTTTACTTTTAAGTTTATGCATGTATTGATAGACAGCTATAGAGGTAGAATAAAAGAATTGAATATTTCCACATTCCTTGCCTTTATATTCTTTTTCCCCACATTTTCTGCAGGGCCTATTGACAGGTATCCTAGATTTGCTAAGGATTCTTCTATGCGGGATAGCGCAAGGTTAGGGAAAGATTCTATTAATATTGGCGTTACCAGAATAATCATTGGACTTTTTAAAAAATTTATTATAGCAGATAAGACAGGTATATGGATTTCAAGATTGGCACCGAATATTCTTAATACTTCACGGCCAATATTGTGGTTTATAGTTTTTTTGTATTCTATAAGGATTTATTATGATTTTTCCGGGTATTCGGATATTGCTATTGGGTTGGGAAGATTATTCGGCTTCAAGGTGCCGGAGAATTTTAACAAACCCTATTTAAAATCAAATATTGTTTTGTTTTGGCAAAACTGGCATATGACTTTGACCTCTTGGCTGAGGGAATATTTATTTATGCCCATAGGAAAATTATTAATAGGGTCTATGGGTCCCGGGCATACTTGGTTTATAAATAGCATTTGCCAGTTAATAACTATGGCTGCTGTGGGGATTTGGCACGGTTCAACTTATAGCTTTTTAATATGGGGAATATATCATGGGATTGGTCTGTCATTATATAGGATTTATTCAGATTTGATAAAAAAATATAGTACCGAAAGCTTTGCCGAATTTTTAAACAAATCAAAAGTGATTCGATATGGCAGTATTGCAATGACATTTATATATGTAAGCATAGGATGGGTGTTCTTTAGTTTTAAATGGGATATGGCGATTAAGATTATTTGCAAAATGATAAGGTAGATTTTGAATAGGAGAGAATCTTTATGAAAAATGAGTGGTTAAAAGCAATTATTTTATTTATAATGTTGTATATGGTGTTAGCCTTTGGAGATTTCGGCACGGGTTTTCAATATATAGGATTTTAGCACAAGGAGTGGTGTTATGGATAGAAAAGAAGCTATTAAGGAATTTTTATTGGATAATATTATTAAAGGTAAAAAGGATATTACCTACGATGATTCGCTGATAAACAGCGGGTTGGTTGATTCTTTTGGGATTTTGGAATTGGTATTCTTTATGGATAGTACTTTTGGAATTCGAGTTGAGGATTATGAAATAATTGATGCAGAAGCGGATACAATTAATAGAATTGTGGATTTATTGAATATAAAGGAGTAGCACTGATGTTTGAATTTCTAAAAACGTATAGTGATACCACTGCTATAATTTATGTATCAAAAGGCGGAATAGAAAAAATCTATAGTTACAGGGATTTAGATATAGCATCTAGTAAAGTTGCAAATCTTTTAATTAAAAAAGGCATACATAAAGGTGATAGGGTGTTTGTATATATAGAGCGCTCTCCTATGACTTATTTTTTTGCCCTTGGAATATTAAAAATAGGAGCTGTTTTTTGTCCCATCTTTTCTTCCTTCGGTCCTGATGCTGTAAAAGAAAGGTTTATCGATTGTTCTGGCTCTTTAATTATTACCGAGGATAAGTTAAAGGAAAACGTTAAAAGCTTCCCGCACTTGATTATAGATAATGATGATTTCATCAAAAGCTTTTCTTCTATGGATTCAGATTATATTTCATCAAACCTCAATAATGATGATATTGCAATAATTCACTACACTTCTGGCACCACCGGCAAACCAAAAGGAGCTGTGCATAAATTAGGTGCTCTGAAAAGCCATATGAAAACCTCTAAAGACGTATTGCATTTGGTAAAAGGTACAAATTATTGGTGTACTGCTGACCCTGCCTGGATTACAGGTACCAGTTACGGCATATTCGGTCCTTTATCTGTAGGGGCTATGATATTAGTTTCTGATCCGGGATATAGGGTACACCAAATCTTGCAGACCTTGGAAAAGTATAAAATATCTATATGGTATACTGCTCCTACTTTGCTGAGAATGTTGATGAGACAAGATAAATCAGTTTTTAAAGATTATGATTTATC
>CAYXUX010000139.1:0-4830 GCA_964468275.1 uncultured Clostridiaceae bacterium | reverse complement strand
AGGCAAAAATTATCCCGGTTGACACCGAACATATGTTCGTATATAATTCTATAAAAGAGCTTTTTTAAATAAGACTCTACATGGGGGAGGAGGTATTATGGAAGAAAAGTTTTTTCAAAATAACGATATATGGGCTTTTATCCCTGAGTATTCCAAAGATATAGGAGAAACCACAAGAGTGTTGACTTCTCACGGAGATGACCGACTGCTGCCCATTAATATAAGGACTTTCAAAATAAATCTATGCAGCTATTATTCCATAGATTATAAAAAGGGGAGAGAGAAGTACGGTAAAATAATTGGAAGTGTGAATTGTATCCCCATTCCAATAACAGACAGTAAGATATTTTTGCATCTCAAGGTAAGAGTACCTGAAATTAAAGGTGACAGGGCTATGGGTTATGTTGATTTGAATTGCATTAAAAATTGCAAGTCCGGAAAAGATAAAAAAGGTGCTGTATTGGAACTAAAAGACGGTAGAATCATTCAAGTATTATATAACATTTCTACCATCAACAAACATATGAAAAACGCTAGGATTATTCTGGAATACTATAAAAAAGAAAGAGGATACACCCAATACCCGGTAAATCTGGAGAGGCTTTACTCAAGTTTCGATAAACCTGCTACTAAAGCAGACATAGCTATACTGGCACGAGAGATAGCCACACTTAAAAACTCCTTGAAGGTTTTCTGAAGTAAGCTATAATTAAGAAGGAGTCATGATTTGCGATATTGCAAAAACACGGACAGTAAACATTTAATGATTTTCATAAAAATATGAGGTTTTAAATAATTTGAGGTTACAATCATAAAGTACGGAATCAGGAGTATAGCTATGGATGAAATACAGGGAATGATACAGGAAATAGTTTTTCGTAATGAAGTGAACGGATACACTGTACTGGAGATTATAGAAAACAAACAGGAGACTACCGTGGTAGGGTATTTTCCCTTTGTTAATATGGGAGAAACCATCAAAGCAGCCGGACAATGGGTGGAGCATCGGGATTATGGCAGGCAATTCAAAATGGAGGCCTATCAAGTTCTTACACCTGCAACGTTAAACGGCATAGAGCGATACTTGGCCTCCGGTTTGATTCCCGGGATAGGCCCCGCCACCGCTAAAAAACTGGTGGAGAAATTTGGATTGGATACATTGGATATAATCCAATACAATCCTCAAAAGCTTTTGGAGATTCCCGGCATAGGCGATAAAAAGATGGAAAAGATACATAGTGCTTTTATGGAGCAGACGGAACTTAAAGATATTATGCTTTTCCTCGAAAGCTACAAGATAAGCCCTGCCTATGCGGTCAGAATTTACAAGACTTATGGAGCAAATACCATTAATATCATTAGAGAAAACCCGTATAATCTGGCGGAAGACGTATTTGGCATCGGTTTCAAAACCGCGGATAAAATAGCTCTATCCGCCGGTATTGCTATGGATTCGGAATACAGAATAGCTTCCGGTACTCGCTATATGCTGAGCCAACATCACCAAAGAGGACATACCTATGTACCTCAGGACATATTGGTTGAGTCTTCTGCGGAACTACTGGGTTTACCTGTTGAATCCGTAGAGAACATCCTGATAAAACTTTTTATTGATAAAAAAATTGTTTTGGAAGAAATGGACGGAACAAAGGTCATATATTCAATAGCATTTCACAAAGCAGAGATGGGCACTGTGAGAAGGCTCCTATCTTTATGCAATTATCCAATTGACAAAAACACCATTAATATAGAAGAAGAAATAACAAAAGTAGAAACTTTTGAAGGAATAAAGCTTGCGGATAACCAAAGACAAGCGGTTTTGGAAGCGGTACAAAACGGTGTGCTGGTTATTACGGGAGGACCCGGCACCGGTAAAACCACCACGATCAAAACCATACTGAGGCTTTTTGAAAGAATGAGTCTTGATGTTTTTCTTTGTGCCCCTACGGGCAGGGCGGCAAAGAGGATGCAGGAGGCAACGAGCAAGGAAGCCAAAACCATACATAGGCTCTTGGAATACGGTTATGGGGAAAAAGATGAAGAAATGTTTTTTCAGAAAAATGAGGATACCCCGTTAGAAATCGATGCGATAATCGTGGACGAAGCCTCCATGATTGATATATTGCTCATGAATAATCTGCTGAAGGCTATTGTTGAAGGCACCAGGCTTATTTTGGTAGGAGACGTGGATCAGCTTCCTTCAGTGGGGCCCGGCTGTGTTTTAAAAGATATTATCGACAGTAATATGATAAAGGTAGTCAGGTTAAATGAAATATTCCGACAGGCACAAGAGAGCATGATTGTAGTCAATGCCCACAAAATCAATAAAGGAGAAATCCCCGTCTTAAACTGTAAAGACAAAGACTTTTTCTTTATGAAAGAGGAAAAAAACGAGGACATTCTTGAAAAAATCAAAGAGCTCTGCATAGAAAGATTGCCTAAATACTCCGGATATAGCTTTGTGGAAGGCATACAAGTTTTATCTCCTATGAAAAAGGGTATTTGCGGTGTCTATAATCTTAATACAGAACTGCAAAAAGTGTTGAATCCTCCCCATTTATCAAAAAATCAAAGAGAATTCAGAGATGGTTTTTTTCGCGAGGGAGATAAAGTTATGCAGATTAAAAACAATTACAAGATGAAGTGGCAGAGCATATTAGATGAGGATTATGAAGGGGAAGGGGTATTTAACGGTGATATGGGTATCATCACAAAGATTGATAATGAAGAGCAATATGTGGAGGTTCTTTATGATGCCGATAGGCTGGTAAGATATGAACCTAAGGATTTGGATGAATTGGAGCTTTCCTACGCGGTCACCGTGCATAAATCTCAGGGCTCCGAGTTTCCCGTATTGGTCATGCCCACCATAGGAGGCCCGCCTATGCTCTTAACGAGAAATCTTCTCTACACGGCTTTAACCAGAGCCAGAGAAATGGTAGTCCTTATAGGTAAAGAAAAATACATATATACCATGGTCAATAACAATTACATTACCAAAAGGTATTCGGGTCTTAAATACAAGCTCTTGAGAATGGGAAAGGGTGGATAGTCTATGGCAGGACTTTACACAGCTTTTATAAACTGTCTATATCCCGTAAAAAGACGCTGCCTAATGTGCGGCGGAAGCAATTCACGATTATTATGTAAAAACTGCGCATCAACAATCGAGTTTATTCAGGAAAGAAAATGCTTTAAATGCGGCAAAGGATTATTGGACGATTATGATGAAAACATTTGTCCCGATTGTAAAGAAAGCAACTTCACCTTTCACAGTGCCTATAGCAGCTTTTATTACAAAGGTACCGGGAAAGAGTTGATTCATAAATTTAAATATGAAGGGAAAAAGGAAATAGCTGAAATCTTGGCCGGGTATTTGATAGATATTGTACGAAAAGAGAATTTAAAAGCAGATATAATTGTTCCCGTTCCAATACATAAGAACAAACTGGAAATACGAGGCTTCAACCAAGCATATATTATGAGTCAATACCTATCAAAATATATGAATCTTCCTGTTTGGTCTGGCTTAATCCGTGTAAAGGATACCAAAGGACAATACAATCTCGACAAATTTGCGAGAAAACTTAATGTTAATAATGCATTTTCCGCGGACTTGCTATATAATGTAATAAACAAAAGAATCTTGTTGGTTGATGATGTATTTACCACAGGCAATACGGCGGAAGAGTGCAGCAAAGTATTAAAGGAGTCCGGAGCCGCCGAAATATACGTTGTCACTGTGGCGTCAGGTATTAACACTTAATTAAGGAAAGGAGCAATTATTATGGCTGAACTGAGAAATTGCGCCAGATGCGGTAAACTTTTTTCCTATATTGGGAGACCTATCTGTAATAGGTGTGTCGAAAAGGAAGAAGAAGAATTCAAAATCGTAAAGGAATATATATATAATAATCCCGGCGCTACAGTATTCGAAGTGGCTGAGGCTACGGGGGTAACCGTGGATAAGATTATGAGATTTTTAAGGGAAGAGAGACTGGAGATATCATCAGAGAATGTAAACCTTATATTGGAATGTGAAAGCTGCGGCAGACCTATAAAGTCCGGAAAATATTGTGAAGAATGTAAGGTCAAGCTGGCCGGTGAAATGAGAAGAGAATTCGGTATTGGTCAAAGAAAACGCGAGAGCATTAAGTCTTCCGGTAAAGAAAAAATGTATGTAATAAGAAAAAGAGAAGGCAGATAACCTTCTTTTTTAAAAATTTCCACTAAACTATTCTATACAGTTTACCGATAATAAAATTGAATGAGTAAATAAGGGAAATTAATGAGGTGGTTGTATGAGCTTTGACATAGGAAAAGTCGGAGGCATAGATAAAATATATAAAACTTATTCCGTGAATAAGAAAAAGGAAGTCAAGGAAGTGGCTAATGTTCAAAACCAAAAGGATGAAGTAAATATATCGCAAAAAGCCATGGACTATAGCATAGTAGGAAAAGGGTTGAACATGATAAAGGCTATGCCGGACATCAGGGAGGAAAAAGTCAACGACATAAAAGGCAGGATGGAAAAAGGGATTTATAGCATAAAAGGCAAGGATGTTGCAGAAAAGTTATTTACCGATGAATTCGATAAGAAGATATAATCGGCATTACTTTGCCTAAAAAATTATTTAAAAAGTGCGGCAAAGCCGCATTTTTTGATTTCAACCTGATACTTCTTGAAAGATGGCGAAGAGTCTTATGAAACGATGGTAAGATCCTTCGGCTAAAAGCCTCAGGATGACATCATCACGACACTGTTAGTTTGAAGACCTTATAATGAACAGGCGAAACCTGTCATTATAAGGAACCTACGACGAACAAACA
>CAYXUX010000138.1:0-4885 GCA_964468275.1 uncultured Clostridiaceae bacterium | reverse complement strand
TTTTTAATATAGTAGGAAAGTTCTACTTTCCTACTATATTAAAAAAGTGTGAGGATGATGTATTTGAGATTTTTTACTTACCTGATCATATTATCCGCTGCCATTATATTTTTTATAAGAGTTTTGATTAGATTAATTGATAAAAATTTAAAGAGAATTAGTTACAGGTTGACAAAAAAATTTGCGTGTTATTTTGCTTACATAATAATAATTGTACTAGCAATAATGATTGGTAAAAAACTCTTATATAATATTTTTTAATAAAATTTTAATATAACGAAAAGCCATAAAAAATAATAGATAGTGTAAGGGGAGAAAAATAGTATGTCAAAGTTTATGTCCATTTTAGAAAAAATGCGCGTTGTTGAGAAAGTAAACGGTGAGAGTCCAGAATTTGAAGAGTTGACTCAAAATAGAGCATTGGATGAAATTATGCAGAAAGAAGTTAGCGAGACAAATCAAGAAACAAATTTTAAATCTTTTAGAAAACCTGATAGGAGCGAAAATAGGGCTATGCAAGACAAACAAATTTATGAGAAGAATAAATCCATTAATGAAATCTATGCTTCGTATGATTTGGACAGCAGCAACATAAATACAGTATTTATGTTAGGTAATTTCATCAATGCTTTACCGGAAAACTTACCTTACGTTGTTAAAAGGTCATCGGTAGCAAGCATTATTAATGCATCGGATGCAAATTTAAATGCTCTTTTAAATGACGGGGAAAAGCGTCTTAAAGTTTTAGAACAATTTTCAAATGATTACACTGCCGCTGTTAATAACATTATAGCAAAAAACAGAGAAGAGATAAAGAAACTTAAAAATATGATTGAGTATTATGAAGCGGAAATCAACATCAAAGAGACTATGTTGGAGGAACAAACTAACATAATTAAATATGAGAATCAAAAAATAAAATCCATAATAAACTTTTTTAATAAGGATGAGTAATGCTAAAACCTTAACATAAAGCGTGTGAGATTAGAGGGATTGTATGAGAAAAGCAAAATATCGTTTTACCAAAGTCGCAAAAGTTATAATCATGCAATTATTAATATGTTCTATAGGTATTATATGTGGCTTTACTTGGGAAGCATATAATGAGAATACTAGATGGGAGAAACTGTTTTATCCGGGTACTGGAATTGCAAGTATTGATTTAAACGGAATGACGGAAGATGAAGGTAAAAAACAATTAAAATCGGAATTGATTGGTGAACTAAATGATTATAAGCTGATTGTTGAAATAAACGGTTCAAGTTTTATACTTGATTGCTCAAAGCTTATAAAAAAATTTGATATTGATGCTATTGTAGATGAAGCATTTAATGTAGGCAAAAACGGTGATTTCCGCGACAAATACGATATTATTAAAAAAGGCATACTAAAAGATATAAGTCTATACTTTGAATACGACCGGGATTATTTGAATAGCTTTATTTCTAATATTGAGGAGAAGATTAATAAAGAACCTGTTAATGCAGTAATGAGGATTGATTCCGAAGGATCAATAAAAATTGCGGATGATATGAGCGGGATTAAAGTAAATACGAAAGAACTGGATTTATGTATTAAAGACACAATTAATAACAGATGTTTTGAAAATACCGGAATAACTATACCTATGGAAGAAATTAAAGCACCTATTACAAAGGATATGCTCCTGTCAATTGATGCCAAAATAGCTTCAACTGATACGGATTTTTCTTTATCTTCTAAAGAAAGGGAAGACAATATAATTATAGCGGTAAAAGCAATAAACGGTACTTTGTTGATGCCGGGTGAGGTTTTTAGTTTTAATGAGGTTGTAGGAGAAATAACTGAAGGAAACGGGTTTAAGGCAGCTCCCGTTTTGCAAAGTGTAGATTATAAATCCGGTATAGGCGGCGGCGTATGTCAAGTATCATCAACCTTGTACAACACAGTTCTTAAAGGCGGACTTAATGCAATGGAGAGGACAAGCCATAGGCTGCCATTATCATATATAAAGATGGGTTTGGATGCAACAGTTTACTGGGGCAGCATAGATTTCAAATTTGAAAATACTTTTGATTATCCTATTTATATTGGAAGCTATATTAAAGGCAAAGAAATATATATTGACTTTTATTCTAATTCAAGTCTATTAAATAAAGAATACATAATAAATATTGATATATATAATACAGTCCCTGCCAAGATTCAAATAATAGAGGATGAAGACTTAGCATTCGGTGAAAGTGTAACTGTAAGAAAAGGTTCAAAAGGTTATTGGGTTATGGTAACCAGAAGCACATATGAGAATGGAGAATTAGTTGATTCAGAGATTATATCCGATGATTATTATGAGCCGGTAGATGAAATTATAAGAAAAGGACTGTAGGATTTAAAATATATTTAATAAGATATAAACCCCTTTATAAGTTTATTAAGGGGTTTTTTTGTATGTTTTTAGCTGCAGTTTAATATTAGATGTTAAAACAATATATAAAATCCTTGAAGGATATAAGACATAATTGTAGAATTATTATATAGATTCCAAAATGTATAAATAAATTTTAAAGGGGGAATTATTTTGGACAAATCTGACATGTGTAACATGGGTTTTGCAACGCGAGCTATTCACGGAGGTTGGAAGAAAAATGATGCAGGTGCATTGGCTACACCAATTTATCAAACATCTACATTTATTTTTGATTCTGCAGAACAAGGTGGAAGAAGATTTGCATTAGAGGAAGAAGGCTATATCTATTCTCGTCTTGGTAATCCTACTACCTCAGTATTGGAAGAAAAAATTGCGATACTTGAAGGAGGAGATGCTGCAGTTGCTTTTTCTTCAGGTATGGGAGCCATAACTTCAGTTTTATGGACTGCACTAAAATCAGGAGATCATGTTATAGCTTCTAAAACATTATATGGATGTACCTTTGCCTTTTTAAGCCATGGTCTCACACGATATGGAATAGAAGTTACCTTTGTAAATACTTCAAATCCGGAGAATGTGGAAAAGGCAATGAAGGACAATACTAAAGTTATATACTTGGAGACCCCTGCTAATCCCAATATGAGTATTACGGATTTGGAAGGCATCAGTAAGATAGCTCATAAAAACGAAGGCTGTTTAGTTGTAGTGGATAACACCTACTGTTCTCCGTATATTCAAAGACCTTTGGAGCTGGGAGCAGATGTGGTAGTTCATTCTGCTACAAAATATTTGAACGGACATGGTGATGTTGTGGCCGGCTTGGCCGTGGGATCCAAAGAGTTTATAACTGACCTTAAACTATTTGGCTTGAAAGATATGACAGGTGCTGTTATCAGTCCTTTTGATGCTTTCTTAATTATCAGAGGTATGAAAACATTAAGTATAAGAATGGAAAAGCATAGTGAAAATGCAATAAAGGTTGCGGAGTTTTTAGAAGACCATCCGGCTGTTGATAAAGTATATTATCCCGGGCTAAAAAGTTTTCCCCAATATGAGTTAGCCAAGAAGCAAATGAAATTACCCGGAGCAATGATAGCTTTTGAGCTTAAGGGTGGTATAGATGAAGGCAGAAAATTGATGAATAATGTTAAGCTATGCAGTCTTGCGGTCAGCTTAGGAGATACGGAAACTTTAATTCAGCATCCCGCATCAATGACTCATTCGCCTTATACTCCCGAAGAAAGAGCGGAAAGCGGCATAAGCGATACTTTAGTCAGGTTATCCATAGGTCTTGAAGATGTTGAGGATATAATTAATGATTTAAAATCAGTTTTAGATACGATGATATAGAAAAGGCGAGCAATGCTCGCCTTTTTATAACTAATCAACCAGATAGATCCATCCTTCCGGTGCCTCTACATCACCGATTTGAATGCCGTAAAGCGTATCATAAAGTCTCTTTGTAACAGGTCCTACTTCCGTCTCGCTATGGAAAACATGGAGCTTACCTTTATATTCAATGCCGCCTATAGGTGTAATAACTGCAGCTGTACCGCAAGCACCTGCTTCAGCAAATTCATCCAACTTTTCAATGTAAACATCTCTTTCTTCAACTTCCATACCTAAGATGTCTCTTGCCACTTCCAGTAAAGAATACTTGGTTATGCTGGGAAGTATAGATGGTGATTTTGGCGTGACAAATTTATTATCCTTTGTAATAGCAAAGAAATTTGCCGCTCCGACTTCTTCAATCTTGGTATGGGTTGCCGGGTCTAAATAGATACAATCCGCATAGCCTTTTTTTACTGCCTCCTCGTGAGGTAGTAAGCTTCCTGCATAATTGCCCCCGACCTTTGCCGCCCCTGTACCATAAGGTGCCGCACGGTCATAATCAGTGGCAGAGAAATTAACGGGAGCCATACCGCCTTTAAAATATGGGCCTACAGGAGTACAAAATACTGTAAATATATATTCCGGAGCAGGTTTAACCCCTATACTATCGCCAACACCTATTAACAATGGTCGTAAGTAGAGTGTGGCACCGCTGCCATAGGGTGGAACATAATGTGCGTTGGCTTTAACAACCGACTTAACAGCTTCAACAAACCTATCCACGGGGAATTCAGGCATCATAATCCTTCTGCAACTGTCTTGCATACGTAAAGCATTTTTGTCAGGTCTGAAAAGCTGAATCTTTCCATCTTTTCTTCGATAAGCTTTTAGCCCTTCAAAACATTGTTGGCCATAATGTAAGGCCGAAGAAGTTTCACTAATGTGCAGCTTGTTATCTTCGGTTAGTTTTCCCTCGTCCCAATGTCCGTTTTTCCAATATGATATGTAGCGATAGTCTGTTTTAATATAACCGAAGCCCAGTTTACCCCAGTCAATATCAATAGTTTTTTCCATAAATATACCCCTTTCATAACAGAATATAATATTATCCGTCATCCCTTTATAATTATAGCTTAATTTATAATT
>CAYXUX010000137.1:0-4939 GCA_964468275.1 uncultured Clostridiaceae bacterium | reverse complement strand
TCAGGAAAGAAAAACGAATATGATAATGCTAAAGAAACTAATATAAATTTAAAATCCGAAACAGTTTATATCCCAATTTATGAAGAAACCGAAGGCGGATTTTTAATAGGAGTTGAGATTGGCAGTATTAAAGATAATGGCAAAACATCAATTATAACAGCAGTTCCAAAGCATGGGTATGTATTTAGCAGCTGGTCCGACGGAGTTACTTTTCCCATAAGGCAAGATATAGATTCTAAAAACACTGTAATAAAAGCCCTTTTTATAAAGAAGATTAAGTTAACAGAGATTGAAATCGCCAATGAAAAAAAATTAGGTTTAGCAAATAGCGAACATAAAATTATATCTATTATAACAATGATTTTAAATAATCTATTTAATTTTATTTTTTAAAATTTCAATAGAAATAGAGGGAATTTAGTATTTTTGTTGTATATACTTATTAGAGGTGGAAAATTTGAAAGGGGTTTTTTATGTTAATTAGAGAAATAACAGAGGATATTGAACAAAAAACACTTTCACAATATGCCTTAAAAAGCATAAACACTAAAGGTAGGAATGAACACGAACAAAAATGTGAAGTCAGAACGGAATTTCAAAGAGATAGAGATAGGATAATCCATTCCAAAGCTTTTAGACGATTAAAGCATAAGACCCAAGTGTTTATATCACCTGAAGGAGACCACTACAGAACAAGGCTTACACATACATTGGAAGTTTCGCAGATAGCAAGGACTATAGCC
The DNA here is from genome assembly GCA_964468275.1 of uncultured Clostridiaceae bacterium. GTDB lineage: Bacteria > Bacillota > Clostridia > Lutisporales > Lutisporaceae > JAAYKT01. The sequence goes on along the minus strand of CAYXUX010000137.1, from coordinate 4,196 downwards.
AGGGCATTAAGATTAAATGAAGATTTGACAGAAGCGATAGCATTAGGGCATGATCTTGGTCATACCCCTTTTGGACATACCGGAGAATTAGTATTGGATAATCTATACTCAATGGGCTTTAAACACAATGAACAAAGTCTTAGAGTAGTTGAGTTCTTAGAAAATAAAAAAGGTTTAAATCTAACCCTGGAGGTTAAGGATGGCATAGTTAATCATACCGGCAGCGGTATGCCTAATACTTTAGAGGGGGCTGTGGTTAGAATTTCAGATAGAATTGCCTATATTAACCATGATATAGATGATGCAATAAGGGCAAATATAGTACATGTAGAAGAATTACCTAAAGAACATATAGAAGTGTTAGGTAATAATCACAAAGATAGGATAAATACAATGATATTAGATATAATAAATAAAAGTTTGGATAAGCCGTTCATAAAAATGAGTGGTGAGATTGAATATGCAACAAATGGTTTAAGAGACTTTTTATTTGAAAACATCTATAAAGGTTCAAAGGCAAAAAAGGAAGAAATAAAGATACAGTATATATTGAGAGCACTATATTCCCACCTAGTAGAAGAACCTAATGAAATTATTAATAATATGATGGAAAGTTTGCCAGATGAAGACATACATCGAATTGTATGCGATTATATCGCCGGAATGACAGATAGATATGCTTTAAACAAGTATAAATCCATTTTCATACCGTTATCTTGGCAATTCTTATAATTTTATTATTATTTCACAGAATCATGTAGGATATTTTCAACTTTTATCGAATTAGTATTATATATGCAAAAATCATTGTGAGTCAACCATTAATACCTTATTAGCAAAGGCCACAGTGGAAAATCCTAGTACTTGATGATGATTTTTCTAAAGTGATAAAAGGTATATAAAGGTGGTAATTATATGTATTTCTCAGAAGATAAGATTTCTGAGATAATTGAAAAGAATGATATTGTTGATTTAATATCTCAATATCTTAATCTTACAAAGAAAGGTAAGAACCATTGGGGATTATGTCCTTTTCACACTGAGAAAACACCTTCTTTCAGTGTTTCTATAGAAAAACAGTTGTTTTATTGTTTTGGGTGTGGGGTAGGTGGAAATGCTATTACTTTTGTTCAAAAAATCGAAAGATTAAGCTATGTTGAAGCTTTGTATTTTTTAGCTAAAAGAGCAGGTATTTCTTTTGATGAAAGAATTAATAAAAATGATCTAGAAGAGATTAAAATTAAAGAAAAACTTTATAAAATTAATATGGAAGCGGCAAAATACTTTTATGAAAACATTAGAGAAAACTCTAATGCTATGGCATATCTTTCTAATCGAGGGTTAGAACAAGGTGTGGCTCGAAAATTCGGTATTGGCTATTCTTTAGACAGTTGGGATAAACTTAATAGATTTTTAAAACTAAAGGGTTATTCTGATGAATTGATGGAAAAAGCCGGCCTTATAGTAAAAAAAGATAGGGGCTATTACGATAGATTTAGGAACAGAATAATGTTCCCGATTATGGACCTAAAAGGCAACATAATAGCTTTTGGCGGTAGAGTACTTGATGAAAGCAAGCCAAAATACTTGAATTCACCGGAAACAGTAATTTATAGCAAAAGCAAAAATATCTATGCTTTAAATATAGTAAAAGAAATAAGGTCTTTAAAAGATATTATAGTAGTAGAAGGATATATGGATGTCATATCTTTATATCAGTTTGGCATTAAGAATGCCGTAGCATCATTAGGGACATCTTTAACGGCACAACAGGCTAAACTGTTAAAAAGATATGCAGATGAAATTATTATAGCCTATGATTCAGATGCAGCAGGACAATCTGCAACATTAAAAGGGTTATCAATATTGCAAAAAGAAGGCTGTAGGGTCAAGGTGTTAGCTTTGCCGGAAGGAATGGATCCCGATGATTTTATAAGGGAAAAAGGCGTTAGTGCCTTCAATGATTTGTTAAATAGGAGTTACTCATTAATAGAATATAAAATCCTTAACACTAAAAAAAATTATAATCTCAATATTTTGGATGATAAGGTTAGGTTTTCAAAGAAATTAGCCGCTATCCTTTGTGAACTGGAAAGCCCTATAGAAACTGACGTATATATAAAAAAATATTCTAAAGAAATGCAGATAAACGAAGAGGCTATATATGCCGAAGTAAAGAAAAACAAAAGGAAGCATATCAGTGGAAATAATAGGCATAATATAATAAGCAGATTAAAAAAAGAAGGAAATAATTTAAGCGGGCAAATCATTGCAGAGCAGAAGGTACTTAATATTTGCATTTTATATAGAGATAAGTCCGAATACGTTTTTAAAAAAATTAAGCCTGATGATTTTTCGAAAAGTTTACATGAAAAGATTGCAAATATAATAAATTTAAAAATAAAAGAAGGGAAATTGATATCAGCCGGAGAATTACTAATCCACTTGGAAAATGAAAAGGAAAAAGAAAATGCTTCACAAATATTTAATATTGATATTTCAGAAAAAGATATAGAATTATTGGATTATTATATTGATAGAATTTATCAGTTTAGTATAGAAAACAAAATAGAAGAGCTTATTAAAGTAATGAATGAATGCTACGAAATAAAAGAAGAAGAAAAAGCAAACAAAATATTTATGGAAATAATGGATCTTCAAAAGAAAAAGAAATAGTTTCCTTGAAGGGAGGGGTTAACCTTGAAAAATGAAACATTAAAAATAAATTATATAAAGGAATTGGTTGAAAAAGGTAAGAAAAGTGGCATTCTTTCTTATAAAGAAATAATGGATGCTCTTGAGGAAGTTGAAATTGATTCGGATCAGATAGATAAAATATATGAATATTTGGAATCCAAAGGAATAGAAGTAATTGGTAATATAGAAACTGAAGTTGATATTCCGCCTATTGACGATGATGATGAAAATTCGGAAGAAACTGATTTGGATCTTTCTGTTCCCGAAGGAGTTAGTATTGATGATCCGGTTCGGATGTATTTGAAAGAAATAGGGAAGGTACCTTTGTTAACCTCTGATGAGGAAATAGATTTAGCGAAACGAATGGAAAAAGGAGAACTTGAAGCTAAGAAAAAACTTACAGAGGCAAATTTAAGGCTTGTTGTTAGTATTGCCAAAAGATATGTTGGAAGAGGAATGCTTTTTCTTGATTTGATCCAAGAAGGTAATTTGGGATTGATTAAAGCTGTTGAAAAATTTGACTATAATAAAGGCTTCAAATTCAGCACTTATGCTACATGGTGGATTAGGCAGGCTATAACTAGGGCAATTGCAGATCAAGCAAGAACAATTAGAATACCCGTTCATATGGTAGAAACTATAAATAAATTGATTAGAGTTCACAGACAGCTTTTGCAAGAATTAGGCAGAGATCCCATTCCTGAAGAAATTGCAGAAGAAATGGGTTTACCTGTGGAGAAAGTACGGGAAATACAAAAAATAGCTCAAGAGCCTGTGTCCTTGGAAACTCCCATCGGCGAGGAGGAAGATAGTCATCTTGGTGATTTTATCCCGGATGACGATGCCCTTGCACCCGCTGAGGCTGCTGCCTTTACATTGCTTAAAGAACAATTAATGGATGTCTTAGTAACTCTGACTCCACGGGAAGAAAAGGTTCTTAGATTAAGATTTGGTCTTGATGATGGCAGGGCAAGGACGTTGGAAGAGGTAGGAAAAGAATTTAATGTTACCAGAGAAAGGATTAGACAGATAGAGGCAAAAGCATTGAGGAAACTCAGGCATCCAAGCAGGAGTAAAAAGCTCAAGGATTATTTAGAATAAACTATTGTAAGGGATACAGTTTTATTGGATGATGCAAAATATTAGATTAATTTTTTTCTAAAGAACTGTCATATCTGAATTTTTATTATCAACAGAATAATAAAATGATTTATTTTGCTATTGACAATTAACTTTAAAGTTAGTAGAATATAATTTGTCAGTTGTTTTCCTCAATAGCTCAGTCGGTAGAGCATGCGGCTGTTAACCGCAGGGTCGTTGGTTCGAGTCCAACTTGAGGAGCCATACTGGGGCCTTTAGCTCAGTTGGTTAGAGCAACCGGCTCATAACCGGTTGGTCCGGGGTTCGAGTCCCTGAAGGCCCACCAAATATGTTTGAAAACTCTTGGTATCAAGGGTTTTTTGTTTTTTTGGAAATAAAATATTAAGGGACGAGAACGG
>CAYXUX010000136.1:0-5003 GCA_964468275.1 uncultured Clostridiaceae bacterium | reverse complement strand
ACTTTTACATAAATAAAAAACCTTAATAATTAAAATACAAGTATTTCCTCTAAAATCTTATAAGTTGACGTCTCATTCCTACATTAAGCATTAAACCTATTGCAATCATATTAGTCAGCAAAGAACTCCCCCCATAGCTGATAAAGGGCAATGGTATCCCGGTAACAGGCATTATTCCCATGGTCATCCCTACATTCTCAAGTATATGAAATAAAAACATTGCCATTATACCTATAGTGATATATTTCCCATAACAATCTTTGGAAATCTTTGCAATATACATGCATCTCATTATCAGCCAAAAAAATAGTAATATAACCACTAAAGATCCAACTAGGCCAAACTCTTCACCGATGATAGAAAAAATAAAATCGGTATGCCTTTCGGGAATGAACCCTAAATTATTTTGAGTGCCTTTAAATATACCCTTGCCTAAAAATTGTCCCGAGCCTACGGCAATCTTTGATTGTATAACGTGATAACCACTGCCCAAGGGATCTAATTCAGGATTAAGAAAAACTAGGATTCTATGTTTTTGATACGGTTTAAGATAATAAAACCACAATGCCGGTACACTAATAATACCGGCAGTTGTAACAGCAATAATATATTTATAATTTAGACCTGCAGCAAATAACATGAAAAATGTAAAAAAAACAAACACCAAGCCGGTACCAAAATCCGGTTGTTTAAGAATAAGAGCCAATATTGGCAAAAGATAAAGCATTAATTGGATTAATCCTTTAAAAGAATTTAAATTTTCACCCTTTTTCTCCAATTGTTTCGCAAAAGTGAGTATAAATCCTATTTTAACTATTTCTGACGGTTGAAAGCTTAATGGTCCCAAGTCAATCCATGACTTGGATCCTTTTACGCTTTTCCCAAAAACTAATACAGCAATTAACAATAATATATTTATCACATATATTATTTTCTCCATTTCACCAAAGGTATTGTAATCAAAAAAAAGTATTATTACAACACTTGCTATGCCAAGAAAAAAAGCTATGGTTTGTATTTTTATATAATTAAAGGAGCTGCCATAAGCAATTCCGGTAGCACTGGTTATTGCTATAATTCCCACAATTATAAGACAAAGTACGGATACTATAATGCCCAAATCTATATTTTTGATTAATCTTTTATCAATAAGTTTTGCGGTTCTCATATCTGCTTTATCTCCTGTTCATAACTAACAAACTTCAACATTATTGTAACACAAAACTAAGTAATAAAGCAGCTTTTTCAACAATGTTTATTCGGCACCGCTTCCTTCCAAATCTACACTCATTATCCAATAGCCTTGCCCTTTGCTTTTTATTCTTATATATTCAGTAAAACCTTTTGTAAAGAAATATTTTTCCCAAAACCTATTATTTATTCCGGGTATGCCTATAAAGATTTTAACTATCTTCCCCAGACTGTACTCCACCCCTAATATACTGTTTTTAATCAAAAGACTGCACCCTTCAGCAAGATATAAATAAGATAAAGGCACCTTTCCTCCTAATATCATTACTGCAATATCGTTTAAAAGACTTATATTGTCATCTATTGCATACCAGTGTCTCTTATCCCCATCTTTTACGCCCTCTATCTTACGAAGCCTGTTAATCAGTACGGATAGCCTGTTTTTTTTTATCTCCTCATTAATCTCATTCTTATTATTATCCCAAATATTATTACTACAATAAGTCTCATCATTAAATATTGGTTCGACATATATTTCTTGAGTTAATTCATAAATCATTTTTTCACGGGTAACTGCATCTTCATCGTTTAATTTGTATGTCTCTTTTTCCGTATGACAAATAGGTTCTATATCTATATGCGAAACTTCAACAGCTTCCGATAGTATATTAACATCTGAATCTTCCTGCGCTTCCGGCATTTCTTCTTTTAAAATAGGCGGTTCTGTCGTTTGTTCAATTTCTGAGATTTTAATTATTTCCAAATTTTCTTCTGCAATTGTAATTGTTTCTATTTTTTCTGTCTTATCCGGTGCTTCATTACCGGAAAGCTCTGTAATTTCTTCAATCTGCATTCTCTCATCAATGCCTGTGACATCAGCTTTTTCTTTCGACTCTGCAATATTTGAATTTTCAATTGACTCTGTTGTTTTATCAGGTTTGTAATCCCCGACAATATCCCCCTTTTCCATGTTTATCATGGAATCCCCTGATATATTATTGCATAGATATTTACCATAAAACCATTCTTTCCAATCAGCCTCGTCCTTTTCATTGCTGCCGAATAAAATAACTTTATCACCGGTTATTACGAATGCTGAAGAATACTCATCCATACCCCTATTATCCTTTAAACTTAACCGCCGACAGATTTCTCCTCCTCCACTATAACCCATCCTAAAGCTACCTACTTGAAAAACTTGCTTCTTCTTTATATTTAATAGAAGCAACTTATAATCTGATTTTTGGCTTGCTGCTATATTCTGTACAAATCCATTTATGTTCACCATATCTTTTTTAAATTCAATTTTTACATAACCTGTCGGATTTTTACCGCCGGCAATTTCATAGCCCTTTTCTTCTTCATGCAAAATAATAAAATGTTTCTTATAATCATGACCCAGAGGCACAAAAAAACCTCCCTTAAAGAAATTGTTATTATTAATATATGTCAGGGATGGTCAATTGTAGACTGTTTTTTTATAAAAAGTCCTATCCCCTTGGAAATAAGAGCAAATTCTTCTAAAGTCAATGTCTCTGCACGTCTTTTAGGATCTATTCCAATGTTTTTTAGTATTTTTTCCAAGCTGCTTTTTTCTATACGCAGATCACTTCCATAAAGAGAATTTAATAAAGTCTTTCTTCTTTGTGAAAACGCTCCCCGGACTACCCTAAAGAAAAATGCTTCGTCATCTGTTATTACCATCGGCTTATCCCTTATTGTGAGCTTAATGACAGCCGAATCAACTTCAGGGCGAGGGTAAAAAGACCGTGCCGACACCACAGTAACTATTTCAGGTATGGAATAAAACTGTACTGCCACAGAAAGAATCCCAAACTCTTTGCCTCCCGGACTGGCGGCTATTCTTTGTGCCACTTCTTTTTGAACCATTAAAGTCATTGAATCAATGCTTCGCCTTTCTTCAATAAGCCTCATTATTATGGGAGAGGTAATATAATAAGGAAGATTAGCGACAATCTTGCATTTCCTCTCCCCAAAATTCTCCTTTAATGCTTTTTTTATATCAAGCCTAAGAATATCTTCATTTAATAATCCTAAGTTGCCGCAATCTGATAGGTTTATTCTAAGGATATCCACAAGATACTTGTCTATCTCTACAGCTAAGACGTGCTTTGCATTATCACAGAGAAGCTTTGTCAATGTTCCAAGTCCGGGCCCTATTTCTAAAACATAATCGTCTTTATTGATTTGTGCCGCATATAGTATATCATCTAAGGCTCTATCATCTATTAAAAAATTTTGCCCAAACTTTTTAGATATTTTAATATTATATTTTTTTATTGTGTTTTTTGTTATTTCCTCTAAAGTTTGATTTTTCATTTATTACCCCCTCCCTATCATATTATTATAAACATAGATACAGTTCATCTGTCACGGGCGGTCACAGACCGCCCGTGACTTTACCATAAATATCGTGGTATATAATTATAACAATATATTCTTATATAAGAGAATTGTTCAATAACCAAAAAAATTACCCCGAAACTTATCCGGGGTTGTGGTCTTATATAACTAAAACCTATACCTAGGTTTATCCAGTATATATACTTTAATTTTCCTTCTACCATATTTGGCCACATCTTTTGGAGATTCGAAATACAAATCAATTTTATTACCCTTTATTGCGCCTCCGGTGTCGGCAGCAAGGGCTTCTCCGTAGCCTTCCACATATAAATAAGTCCCTAGAGGTATAACCCTTGGGTCCACCGCCACAATTCCCGGCCTAACTCTGAGACCGGATCTTGTTATTCCATACTGCGGATGATCAGGGTGCTTTCCCGTGCTGGCAAATGTAGCGTCATAAGCTGTTGAAACCATCTCAATGGCCTTCGTAAACTTAGCAACGGTACCCCTTGATGTAATTAAGGTGTCTTTTGTTCCCTCTTCTAAAATCGCAGCTACAGGATTTTGTAAGATATTTTCTTTCAGTACTTGCTTAAAAGCTTCTTTGCCGTTTTCAAAAATAACGTTTTGTACTATTTCCCTTTTGCCTTCCTGTCCTTTTTTTAAAACTCTTACAAAACCTTTTTCTAAAGTATCGCTTTTCTTTATCTCGTTTTCAAAAGGTATTTCTTCTATATCACTAAAAATCCTATATTCTACTCTTGTCACTTCAATCTTATCCGCATGCTTTAATTCCGTTTCAAGAGAAGGTTCTATCCTATCCTCTATGCCTAAATATACTCCTGCCTCTTTCATTGCCTCACCGACAGTTCCGGCAATTGTACATATTTGGTGTTTTTCATTCCCTACTATTATGTCTATAGTCTTTGCCCTTTTTATTTCAATTTCCATACCCTTTTTCAATTTTTGTCCGGGTGGTACCTCTAATTTATCAAAAGGTCCCATTATAATATTCTTTTCGTCCAATACATCTCCCACTGTTTTTTTAAATGTAGTAATAACCCTTTCTTCATCTGCATCACAGATTAGTATGTCTTTTTTTAGTGTATAATAAGCTATTGATGTAGCCAAAATTACAAGGAATAAAACTGCTGCCGTGATTTTTGGATATATTGATTTTTTAAATCTAAATCTAAGAACTCCATTTTCATATCTCCATTCCTTGTCTAAAGAAAATAAACTTTTTATCCGGGGTAAGTCTATTTCCATCCTTTTACCTCCTTTTTATCCACACCAAACATGGCGCATAAGAAGTCTCGATATCCACCATTTACCAAGTCCTCTTATTGATAAAGTAATTCTATACGTTTTTGTCCGGATTGTCAAACTTTACATATTATATTCAATTACAACGCCTATTTAAAGTTACTGTTCCGACATTGCTCCGC
>CAYXUX010000135.1:0-5028 GCA_964468275.1 uncultured Clostridiaceae bacterium | reverse complement strand
TCCTCATCATTTTGACGAAAATGCCGATAATTTATTTAGAGACAGATAATAGCTTAATTATTTTAGAGGTGAACAAATGAGAATTACTAATGAAATATTATCGGTTCAAAATATAAATATGGAACAAATCGAAGAATCAACTCCCATATCAAAGCAAGAAGAAATCAAAGACAGTGGTATGAAGATTCAAACGGAAGAAATAAAAATTCCGATGGCTATATCAGATTCAATACCTCCGGAGCTTAAAGAAGCATTTCACGAGTTTTATGAAAAGGGAAATTCTATTGATATTGATACTTTGCAGCTTTTAAAAACCTATATAAACAAATATGAAGGCAGCAAAGAAGAAAAAATTGAAGCAGTAAAAATGCTCTTAGCCAAGGAATTGGAAATAAATCTTACAAATCTTAAATCCATTTACGAAGCTCTCTATGGTAAAGATTTAAGTGAAAACTTGGAGACAATAATAGAAATATCTGATATTAAAGATTTGGAAATACGGGATTATAAAAATCAAGTTTTTGAGGAAACTTCACAAACCATTGATAAAATTGATTTAATTGGTCTCCTACAGCAAATCAAAAACATGAGAACGGCTTCAATAAGCCTAGACCAAATCAGTGATTTTATAGAAATCAATTTAAAAAAATTAGATATAGACATTGATTTAAGCAAGGTATTGTTAAAAACCGTAAACGAAATGAGACAAGCCATAAATTATCGTATGGAAGATATGGCGGAAAAAATACTAAACAAAACAATAAATGAAATCAGCAAAACTTTAGAAAGAAATCAGGAAATATCCGATGAAGATATTTCTAAAGATAGAATTTTAGAAGAAAACAATAAAATTGTGGAAAAGGAAATCTGGGAAAGAGAAATTGAGGACTATGTAAAATCATCATTAAGCACACTAACCATATCCGGTAAAGACTATATAGTCACGGAGATTACGAAAAGACTTAAAAATATAGCAGAAAATTTTAAAGAAATTAAACTTGAGATTACGCGAAACTTGGATATGACCTTGCGTCATATAAAGGAAGGAAGCAGATCGGATATACAAAATGCACATAATATTTTGGAAAAGACTATAGAACAACTTGATAAAACTATATTAAAAAGTGATATCACCTTATTCACGGATATGAAGACGGAAAAAGAACTTGTCAGGGCATCCGGTGACTTGGCTAAGGCCAAGGGATTTTTAGAAAAAGGAAATTATGAAAAGGCATGGCAGCTTACTGATAAGGTAAAGGACCTTTTTGAAAAGATGAACTGGCGGCCTTCTCATTCTAAAATAATTCATTATGGGAAATCAAACCGTGTGATTGAGGAAGCCCGCGGCGATAAAGAAATATTAAGAGGCGCCGTTAAAAATTATATAAATACCGTAAATCAAGGGAAAGGTTCCGGAAGAATGCTATATGAAGCCTTGCGGCTGCTTGGAGCCGATCACGAAGGAGAGACTGCAAGATTTTTAGCCATGAGAAATGCACCTAGGGCAGGAGACCCGGCACAAATTTTAACTGCGGATGATATATCAAAGGAAGATATAGAGTTTAATATCAAATCTTCTTTGTTAAAAATACTTGAAAACAATCCGGACCAAAAAGACAGCTCAATGGCACAAATTGCAGATAAAATCACAGGCCAGCAGCTTTTAAGCAAATCCGATAAAGGTCAGTTTCAAACCATGTTCCTTAACTTACCGATAATAATCGGCGGAAGTCTGAAAGATGCGAAGCTTTATATTAATTCCAGAAAAGAGAAAGAAAAGCTGGATTGGGAGAATTGCAGTATTTACTTCCTTATTGAAACAGATAGGCTGGGAGAAACGGGAATACTTTTAAATTCAACGGGAAGAAATGTATCCATAAAAATAAGAAACGATAGGGCGGACCTGGAAGATAAGGTAAAACCGTTAATTGCGAATTTTAAGAAAAATCTCATAGAATTAGGTTATGAAGTAGGGAATATTTCCTTTTCAAAACTGAAAAATGATGATATGGAGGCAGACAAGCCAAAAAGAGAAAAACCACAGATGAGAAACATAAATTCTTCCAAGAAAGGGTTTGATGCAAAGGTATGATTTATAGAAATATTAATACAATAAAAAGAAAGAAAAAAGGTAAAATGGCGGCAGCGATATTTTATGACGAAGATAAGGATGAGGCACCTCAAGTAATTGCAAGAGGTACAGATAGAATAGCTGCCAAGATTATCGAAATGGCAAAGGAAAAGAATATCCCCATCGAAGAAGATATAGGCTTGGTAGCGGAATTAATTGACATGGATATGGGAGAAAACATCCCTCCTCAACTATATTCCATTATAGCAGAAATCTTACTTCTAATAGAGAGGATGGAAGAGTGCATATAGATATAAAGTCTTTGTCTTAATCTGTCGATACTAATATTGAAGTTTAATGGAGGTGTTATGCATGAGAGCATACGAGGAAAAAGAAATATTGGATATGAAACCTGAGCAGCTTACATCTTTGCTCTATAAGGCTTTTTTAGAAAAGCTCACTGAGGCTATTAAATTTCTTGATGAGAAAAATTATATAGCAGTTAATTATTTATTGCAGGATTGCAACGAAATATTATATAGGCTTGGGGCAGGAATTAATTATAAGGCGGGGCTTATAGCCGACCATCTGGAAGCACTATATCATTTTTCTGCTGAACAATTGATGACAGCCAATTTCAGAAAAGACAAAACCATGATGATGGACGTAAAAGAGATTATAAGCAATATCTCGGAAGGATGGGACAAAGCGATATATACTAACGCAAAAGAAGAAAAGATACACAGAGATTTGAATTCATACGAAAGTCATCTATACTATAGTTCAAGTAATTTGGATGTAATAGAATAATTATATACTTGGAAAGGAGATAAACGATGAGGATTAACACAAATGTTCAGGCAATCAATGCATATAGACAATTAACAATAAGCTATGGAAATGTTTCTAAGAATATTGAAAGGCTTTCATCGGGTTTAAGGATAAATAGAGCCGGTGACGATGCTGCCGGTTTGGCCATATCAGAAAAGATGAGATCCCAAATAAGAGGACTTAACATGGCGGAAAGAAATACATTGGATGGGATTTCTCTTATACAAACTGCCGAAGGGGCACTCCAAGAAGTACATAATGCATTACAAAGAATGAGAGAATTAGCAATACAATCTGCCAACGGTACTTTGGCGTCGGATGACAGGATTGCTATCCAAAATGAAATAGACCAATTAACATTTGATATAGATAGAATAGCCAAGACCACCCAATTTAATGCAAATCCGCTTTTGCGCGGTTCCCTATTATCCAGACCGGTCATAACCACTAATTCCGCGGATATAAAGTATATCGGCGGCGGAACCTGGGGAGGAGATTTAGTAGCTGAACCCAGCGAACGAGGCGAAGTGGAGTTGGAATTTAAAGCATCTCCCACAGGCGGAGAATACGTAGTCATTAACGGTAAAACCTATGAATTTACAACGGGTACAGCTGCGGCTGCCGGTAGAATAAAAGTTCAGATAGGTGATGATGACTCTAAGACATTGACCAATTTAATGGAGTCTATAAGAGGAAATGATAATTTATTTGATGCCTCGGCAAGCATAGTTAGTGGGAGCAGCTTATTTTTAAAAACGGTAAAAAATATGTCACCCGAAGAAGCACAAAAAATAAGCGTGGGAGTAAGTGATCCAAATCAAGCAGAATTTAAAAAGAGTGTAGCTAATGCACCGTCAATGGGGAAAATAAGGGTGGAGATACAATTTAATGGTGCAATACATGGAGGTTACAGCATTAATTTAAATAATGAAACCTATGAATTTGTTACAGATATGAGTGTTGTCACAGATAATATAAAAGTTTTAAAAGGAAATGACAGAAAAGAATGTATAGATAATTTAGTGGAAGCGATAAAGGCAAACGATGATATTTATGAATATGATACCGACGTTGATAATATTTTAACTTTGACTACTGTTGAAGATGTGACCGATGATGTTTTTAATAATTTTGCTGTATCAAGTAGCGTTCCGTCTATAAATATTCCTCCCATAGAGTTTGAAAAAGCGGAAATAGAATCATTAAATGCTTCCTATACATCCACCAATCTAAAAACAATATATCTTAATGTTACTGAACCTCCAAAAACCGGAGACAGAATACAAATTGGTGATGAAACAACGGGAATTACTATAAGATTTGGCGATAATACGATTCCCTATTTTGGTGGCGAAGCGACAATAAACGTAAAGAATAAAAATATTTACGATATAATGGATGAGATATTCAGTATTATAACATCAGCTAAAAATGATAATAAAGCGGAAGCTTTGACGGATTTCAAAATTAACGGAAATTCCCTTATACTTACAACGGATAAGACAGATGACGGAGCTGATAACAGCCTTCAAATTCAATATGTAGATAATGATTTTGAAACCCATGCCGGAAAGGATATGCAGATAAACCTCCAGATTGGAGCAAATGACAGTGAAAGTATGACACTTTTAATAGGTGTTATTGATTCCGCTTTCTTAGGAATTGCGAGAAAGGCTGATTATAAAGAAATAATATCAACAGCAGGAATAGATGCGGAAGCGGGAGTCAGCGTGCTGACAGAAGAAGATGCAAATAATGCTATAACCTTCTTCGATAATGCCATAAGGCTTGTATCCGAATCCCGTTCGAGATTAGGAGCTTATCAAAACAGGCTAGAGCATACATTGGCGAACGTAACAACGGCAGCAGAGAATTTGACGGCGGCGGAATCCAGAATCAGAGACGTGGATATGGCATTGGAAATGTCCGAATATACAAAGAACAATATTATAAACCAAGCGGCAACGGCAATGCTGGCACAGGCAAATATGATACCTCAAGGAGTTTTACAATTATTACAATAGGATAAACGATTGCGGGGCTTACCTCTTTAACGTAGGGCGATCTGTGACCAACTGAACGATGGCTGAGCGATTGCAGTTGTAGGGGCGGTCTGTGACCGCCCG
>CAYXUX010000134.1:0-5067 GCA_964468275.1 uncultured Clostridiaceae bacterium | reverse complement strand
CTCAGTAATCGTAGCAAATATAATAACCTATGCTGAATCTATATCTCTACTTGGACTATTTTCATATAAAAGTTCTTTTATCTCCCTTTACCTTATATACATTTTATAAGCCATATAAGGCAGGAGGGATCTTTTTGCAAATAGAGGCAAGGACATTTTATTTTAAAAGTGATTGTCATTTAATTATTTCCGATTTTATACGCACTTATGCAAAAAATCCGTGCCTGATATTCTGCATCGGCACCGATAGATATATAGGCGATTGTTTAGGCCCGTTGACCGGGACCTTTCTTTCAAAGTTACATATTCTCACACCCATTTTTGGCACATTAAATGACCCGATTCATGCAGTCAATCTAACTAAATACATAATAGAAGCAAAATTTAAATATCCTTATCATACAATAATAGCGATAGATGCATGTTTGGGCACTAAAGATAATGTTGGATGTATTCAATTAAAAAGGACTCCTATTCATCCGGGCAAAGGAGTTGGCAAGAAACTGCCTCCGGTAGGTGATATTTCTATTGTTGGCATTGTGGACTCTGCAGATAAAGGAGAATTTCTTAATTTTCATAATATCAGATTAGGCTTTATTATGAATATGGCTGAAGTGATTACCCGAGGCATATACCATGCATTTTCGTCCAACCTCTAACTTCCAACTTCTAACTTCTAACCTCTAACCTCTAACTTCTAACCTCCAACCTCTAAAACCGCAAACATCAATTCTCCCGATGCCGCCAATGCACCATCCACATAAGCCGTGGCTTTGGCTTTGCCAATGCCTCGTTTCATTGCAATCATTTCAACTTCCATGCGAAGAGTATCGCCGGGTACTACTTGCTTTTTAAATCTCATTCTATCTATACCTGTGAAAACCGCTAACTTGTCTTTGTTCTCCTCCATACCCAAAATGGAAACGGCACCGACCTGTGCCATGGCTTCCACAATCAAAACTCCCGGCATTATCGGATTTTCCGGGAAATGACCTTGAAAAAAAGGCTCGTTTGCCGTTACATTCTTTATTCCCACAGCCTTCTTTCCATATTCTATATCAATTATTTTATCTACCAGTAAAAAGGGATATCTATGAGGAATAATACTTTGTATTTCCTTATTATTCAACAATATTCTCATCTCCCCTTTCTAAATTTTTTGACAATTGTTTGTATAACATATCACCTATGCCTATGCCTCTATCCTTTGCAGCTTCTTCTGAAAATTTCTCATAAAGCATGTCTTCATACATATTAGTTGCAAAACTTTCACCCATCAATTCCGACTTTTGAATAGTATTACGCATACTCTTGAATATCATGTTTAAAAACAAAGCTTCAAAACTTTGACAAGCTTCTTTTAATTCTTTTTCCTGCTTAGATGATGCAACTTCCTGTAATATACTTTCAAATTTTTTATTTCCCGCTTCTTCAACCTTATTTATTGCCAAATCTGTTAGGTTAATATTCCCAAAACCTATAGGATTTATCATAAAATCCACCTCCGAAAAGGTATTATTCTCATATTAGTACCGGATAAACTATCTTCTCAGATTATTTGCCGTATTTAACATTTCATCTGCAGTCTGTATGGACTTGGAGTTTATCTCATAAGCCCTTTGCGCTTGTATTAATTTTACCATTTCTTCTACAATTTGAACATTGGAATATTCCAAAAACCCTTGAAGTATTGTCCCGCCGGACCCGTCATTATCCGTGTCAATGGGTTCCCCGCTGGCACCTGTTTCCTTATAAAAGTTCCTGCCTACGCTATCCAAACCGGCAGGGTTGGCAAATGTAACTATAGTAAGGCTGCCGATTTCCTCTATCGTATCGTCGCCTCTTTTAACAGCTATGATACCGGCTTCATCTATGCTTATTTGGCTTATATCGGTTCCTAGATCAATTTCCCCTACATCACTTTGCACATAATATCCGTCAGACGTTACCAATCTATTACTGTCATCATCTATACAAAGCTTAAAGCTGCCATCCTTTGTATAATATTCTTCATCATTGGGACCTAAAACAAAGAAAAATCCTTGTCCGTCAATGGCTAGGTCTGTGGGATTCCCGGTTTGCTCTAAATTACCCGTTGTAAAAAATCTGTTGATTGCCGCAGCCCTGACTCCATGGCCTATTTGCAAATTAACCGGTTTACCTTCACCGTTTCTTACGGTTTCTCTTTCAAGACTTTCATATAGCAGATCTTTAAACTCGGCTCTGGTCTTTTTATAACCGATAGTATTAACATTTGCCAAGTTATTGGCTATATTATCTACATTTAATTGTTGTGCCGACATACCGGTGCTCGCTGTCCAAAGTGCTCTCATCATATATGATTACCTCCTATATTTTAGCTATATCGTTTACCGCTCTGCCTAATAGTTCGTCATGGGCTTTTATCAGCCGTTGGCTTGCTTCGTGAGACCTAAGCAGATTTATCATTTCAACCATTTCTTTAATAGAGTTTACGTTTGATGCTTCTAAATAACCCTGATTTATGATACCTTCAAACTCTATATCATTATCAGGCCAGTCTTCCGTCAATAAAGTATAATAGCTGTCTTCTTCTTTCCTCAATGCTTTATAATCTGTGAAATCCAATATTTTAATCCTATCAACAAAATTTTCTCCGGAATATAATTCCCCTCTTTCATTAACTGAAATCTTGTCATCATCTATTGTAATATATCCTTCTTCCCCCAAAAGCCTATGACCATCTTTATTCACAATAAAGCCGTCCTTATCTATGGTAAAGCTGCCGTCCCTTGTATATCTTTCTTCTCCTCTGATTTCAATGGCAAAAAATCCTTTACCTTGTATAGCCAAATCCAAAGGATTACCTGTCACATCTAAATGCCCTTGAGAAAAATCAGTAAATATTTCGCTGACATGCACACCTGTATTGATGTTACCTATTACGTTTAAGGGATTTGATACTTTAAATCTGTCTATTACAGTGCCATCGGCCAAAATCTGTCCTCTTTCATCAAAAGCAATTTGGCTGCCGCCGGTATTTATAAAACCATTTGTACCTAAGATATAGTCTCCTTGCGGAGTAACAAGATAATTATCATCATTAACTTTAAATCTGATAGTACGATTGCGGCTGATTCCCAGATTTGTTTGCACATTAAAAAAACCGGAATTTGTTGCAGCGGTAAATAATTCGCCTTCTTCCTCTATATGAAATTCTTTATTTGCTTTTTTATTTTTTAATATATCTTTATCAGGAAATTCTCCGCCTATTTTCGCAATAAGAACGTCGGGAAAACTTGTAATAAGCAAATCATCTCTTTTAAATCCGGTAGTATTTACATTTGCAATGTTATTAGCTATAGCATCCATTCGCTTGCCTTCAGATACGGAACCGGATGCTGAAATGTATAAACCTCTGACCATTAAATCACCGTCTTTTGCTTAATTATTGTTTACTAATATTATTTATCGGCATGAAACCATAAGTTGTTTAGAGGTAAAATTGGAAAAGTTGAAATGGCTATGTTTATATAATATACTCCGGCATGAATTCGTGATAATAATAAATAAAAAACCACAATGAATATCCGTAATAAAAATCCGTGATAATCCGTGGTTTTACGTCCCCAGGAAAAAATTCTTCGTCTCAAAGCTCCTTAGAATAACAATGTAGGTGAAATCCGAGCTTTAATAAATATTTACATTAATACTTCTTCTATCCGAATTAACGTCTGAATCCCTTAACATATCAATTGAATCCAAGGCTTTGCCTGTTCCGACAGCAACACTTGAAATAGGATTTTCCGCTGTATATACAGGTATGCCTGTTCTATTTGCCATCATAGCATCCAAACCATAAAGCAAAGAGCCTCCGCCTGTCATTACAATACCTCTGTCACTGATATCCGCAGCCAATTCCGGAGGTGTTCTTTCCAGCACGGAATGAACTGCATCTGCAATAGCTGATAATGGTTCAGACAATGCTTCCAACATTTCATCGGAAGTAATTTCCAAGGTCTTAGGAAGTCCGGAAATAAGGTTTCTGCCTCTTACCTCCATCTTAGCTTGTATTTCCCTTGGAAAAGCCGTGCCAATCTTAACTTTAAGATCTTCCGCTGTTCTTTCCCCTATCATAATATTATGGTTTTTCCTCATATATCTGACAATGGCTTCGTCAAACTTGTCTCCGGCAGTTTTTATGGAGGATGATACCACAATCCCGCCCAGAGAAATAACTGCAATATCGGAAGTACCGCCGCCAATATCTGTAATCATATTACCGCTAGCCTTTGAAATGTCAAGTCCTGACCCTATAGCTGCGGCAATAGGTTCTTCTATCAATCTGGTGATTCTTGCTCCTGCTTGACCGGCTGCATCAATAACCGCTCTTTTTTCAACCTCTGTAACACCGCTGGGAACACACACAACCATTCTGGGCTTAAAAATACGTCTTCTGCCAACTGCTTTATCTATAAAATATCTTAACATCTTTTCCGTAACATAATAATCTGATATAACTCCGTCTTTAAGGGGTCTGATTGCTACAATATTTCCCGGCGTTCTGCCCAGCATTAATCTGGCTTCTTCGCCAACAGCCAGTATTTTATTCGTATTTCTATCAATGGCAACAACTGAAGGCTCATTTAGAACAATGCCTTTACCCTTGATATAAACTAAAACGGATGCCGTACCAAGGTCTATACCCAAATCTTGTCCAACAAACATTCATATACCTCCAATTAATATGTATTTATTCATTATTTAACACGGATCGACCCGTTAGACGATCCCTACTTTTCAATAATCCAATCCTTCCAAGATTCTTCGTCGCTACGCTCCTCAGAATGACAGTATTGGGAGACTCCTCAGAATAACAGTATGGGAAACTCCTCAGAATGACAGTATGGGAAACTCCTCAAAACTACATCGTTGGGGGTGTCATTCCGAACGTACTCCTAAATTGTCATTCCGAACGCAGTGAGGAATCCTGACCCCAAAGAATTGACCCTAGCAATTTTCGGAGAAGATTCTTCGTCGCTCCGCTCCTCAGAATGACAGTATTGGGAGACTCCTCAGAATGACAGT
>CAYXUX010000133.1:0-5140 GCA_964468275.1 uncultured Clostridiaceae bacterium | reverse complement strand
TTCTAACTTCGTAAAGATTACCGCTTGCCACAAATAACAAGTAACTTTATAATTAGATTAGTATAAAAATGAGTAAAATGCATAAATCTAATATCATTTTAATCGAATTTTAATCTTTCTTATATTTGTTTTAAATACTGTGTTGCTATAATTAGGCCATATTAAATAACAGGAGGTTATATTATGGTAACGTTAGATCAAGTAGAAAAACTGCGTCAAAGAGCAAATGTTTCCTATGATGAGGCAAAAACAGCATTGGAAGAGACTAATGGTGATATTCTTGAAGCTATTATTAACCTTGAAAAAAAAGATCGTGTTGAAGCACCTCAAGGCGGAGGATATTATAATTCAAAGGAGTCTTTTCATAGCAGAAAAAAGGTTGACAATGAAGCAAGAAAAAGATTTGAGCAAAGACATGAAAGAAGGCAACATTTTAAAGAAACAATCCATGATTTTGCAAGATGGGTCAGGAAAATGATAGGGAAAGGCAACAGAAATCATTTTGAAGTTAATAAAAATGGAAATAATGCTATTTCAGTCCCTGTCACCATATTGGTTATCGGGCTGTGCTTCGCATTTTGGGTCATAGTCCCTCTTTTGGTACTGGGTCTATTCCTAGGTTATAGATATTCCTTTGCAGGTCCGGATTTAGGCAAAGGCGGAATAAATCGTGCAATGGATTCAGCTGCCAAGGTTGCAGAAAACTTGAAGAAAGAAGTTAAAGGTGAAGATTCAAATGAGGAGAATTCTGATAATTGAAGACGAAGAAAAATTGGCACGTTTTGTTGAGTTGGAGCTTAAGTATGAAGGATATGAAGTAGACAAAGCTTTTAACGGAAGGGATGGGTTGGAATTGGCCAAAACCCAGCCTTTTGATCTTATACTTTTGGATATAATGCTGCCGGAGTTAAATGGTATTGAGGTCTTAAGGCGGATTCGACAGTTTTCTCAAGTGCCTGTTATTTTGCTTACTGCGCGAGATGCCGTGGTAGATAAAGTAGCAGGACTTGATGGCGGAGCCGATGATTACATAACAAAACCCTTTGCCATAGAAGAGCTATTGGCTAGAATTAGAACAGCATTTAGAAAAAATAATTACAATAATCAACCTCCGGAAAAGAATAATCTTGTTATTGGAGATTTACAATTAGACTCCTTAAAAAGAGATGTACAGGTAAAAGGAAATCCTGTATATCTTACAAAGAGGGAATTCGACTTACTACACTATTTATTAGAAAATAAAAATATAGTGCTTGACAGAGAAACAATCCTTGAAAAAATTTGGGGTTATGATTTTTCCGGTGAAACCAATGCCGTTGATGTTTATATAAGATACCTAAGAACAAAAATCGAAGAGCCTTTTGGTTTAAAAATCATACAGACTATAAGAGGAGTAGGGTATGTAATTAAAGATGAGTAAAAAAAATGAATCTTCAGCCAATTTGACCTCCAGAATACGTTCATCTCTCGTATTAAAGTTAAACTTTCATATGATAAGCAGATTGATTTCCGCTTTTCTGTTAATTAATATATTTATTATATTGATGGTTTTTTTTGTTATCTTATGGAAGTCCGAAGAAGGAGCCAAAAGCATTATTGAAGTATTAAAAGAAAACCCGGCGGATATAGAAACTATTTCCCGGGAAAAATATGAAATTTCGACGGCAAAAGAACCCTCAAAGGGTATAAAGATATCTAATAGTCTTAAAAAAAAGCTCCCTATGGATATATATGGAATAAAAAGAAATATAAAGTTGCCGGATAATCACAGGGAAATGAAATTCTTGGAGAAAACCTACATGATGAAATATATCATGGAATTTCCCTTACATCACACCTATTATCAAATAATATACCCTATAGGACCGGATTTAAAACTTTTTGCCCGGTTTTTTACTTTTCTTTTAATCTTTGAATTATTATTCATTTTAATAAGTTTAAGAAAAGGACATAGAAATATTAGAAAGACTCTTAAACCTATTGCTGAGCTAGCAAGGACAGCTCAAAACTTAAATGCGGGAGTATCTGCATCAGGTGGTGCACAGATTAAAGATTTGGCCGGAGTTATAAGTGGTATAGACGCTAATAGGTTGGACAGTTATATTTCTATTGATAGTTCACAAGATGAGCTTAAAGATTTAGCCTCAGCAATAAACGGAATGTTGAACAGGATTAATGATTCATATCAGTCCCAAGTAAGGTTCGTTTCCGATGCTTCTCATGAATTGAGGACACCTATCTCCGTCATCCAAGGCTATGCTAATCTATTGGACCGTTGGGGCAAAAACGATGAAAAAGCCCTGCAGGAATCTATTGATGCTATAAAGTCCGAGGCCGGAAGCATGAAGGATTTAGTTGAGCAGCTTCTCTTTTTAGCTCGAGGAGACAATGAAACAATTCAACTTCATAGGGAAGTATTTGACTGTTGCGAGACAATGGTTGAAATAATCCGTGAAACCCAGATGATTGATAAAGGACATATATTTGAAGTTGAACTGGATAAACCTGCTTATATCAATGCAGATAAACAGCTTCTGAAACAGGCGATAAGAATTCTCGTAGACAACAGCATAAAATTTACTCCTGTCGGCGATAAGATTATCCTTAGAGTAACCAAAAAAGAGAAAAATGTGCATGTAGTGGTTCAAGACAGCGGAATCGGTATAGACTCTGAAAATTTACCAAAAATATTTGATAGGTTTTATCGCTCAGACGAATCCAGAGCAAGAAAAACCGGGGGCTCCGGTCTAGGTTTGTCTATAGCCAAATGGATTATAGAACGCCATGGTGCCTATTTTGAAATATTGAGCAGGGTGGATATAGGCACCCGCATTACCGTTGTATTTAGTGAAAAGAGGTTGGCTAATCTTTAGTATAATAGGCTATTCCAATAGTTCCCGGACCTACGTGCAAACCTACTACAGGGCCTATAGAAATTACAGGAACTTCTTTGCTGGTTTTGCCCTTAATAAATTCAGCTAACTCCCTGCCTTCGAGTTCGCAATTAATATGATGGACCACAACTTGACCTAATCCCTTTTCCTTAATTTCGTCTATGAAAAAATCCACTATTCTTTCAACAGCTTTTTTCTTCGTCCTTACTTTGTCAAAAACTGTAACAATACCATCTTTCACCGTCAGTATGGGTTTTATCCTGAGAATACTGCCTAAAAGTGCAGAAGCTGCTCCAATTCTTCCGCCTTTTTTTAGATATGTAAGCGTTTCCGGAACAAATAAAAAGCGGCTTCTTTCAATTACATAGTGAATTGAATCAATTACACGCTCTAATGATTTTTCTGCTTTTGCCGCTACTGCACCGGATAAGACCGCAAATCCCATTTCCATAGAATTTGATCTGGAATCTATAATTTCAATGACCGCTTCGGGATATTTTTTTAAAACTATTTCTTTTGCTTTAAGGGCTGTCGAATAAGTACCACTCATTAACGATGATATAAATATACCCACTACGCTATGACCTATAGATACAAAGTTTTCAAAGCATTCTATTAATGTATTTAGAGAAACTTGTGAAGAAGTTGGCAGTTTGTCACTTTTAGAAAGCCTATCATAAAACTTTTTATACTCCATTTCTTCTTCTAAATAGCTATCCAAGCCAAAATTTACACTTAAGGATAAAACGCTGATATCTTGCTTTTCTCTGACATCCGACGGTATATAGCAAGTACTATCGGTAACTATTTTTATGCTCATAATATGCCCCTTCCTTATTTTATAGCCTGTTTATCTCACGGGTTAATAAATCTTATAATTGTAAACATTATATAGGTCATTTCAACATTTTTCAACATAAGACTTCTTTTGCATCAGATTTAGATATTATAATACCTGATATGAAGTGAAATTCTTCCCTTTCTCCTTTGATTTATACAATTGTTCATCTGCAGCCTTTATAAGTGATTTAACATTAGTGCCGTCTTGCGGATAAGCTGATAAACCAATTGATATTGTAAAATGCGGGGAATCAGTTGCCTCTACACGCTTTCTAAATCGCTCGGCTATCATATATGCATGGCTGATTTCTACATCGGGTAAAAAAATTATAAACTCATCACCGCCATAGCGGCCTATCAGGTCAAACTCACGAATGCTTCCTTTACCAATAGCAGCCAAATGCTTAATGCATTTATCACCAACTATATGTCCCATAGTATCATTGATATTTTTAAAGTCATCAATATCAAATATCGCTATGGAAAATATTGATTCGGGGTTCTTGTATATTTGCATTTCCATAGAATCGATGATAGCTCTATTATTCATAACTTGGGAAAGATGATCCATCTTTGAAATATCTAATAGTCTCTTATTAGCATTTTCAATCTCGATTACTCTTTTTCTAACCTCTTTCTCAATTGACCAATTCATATCCGATAATATTTTATCTGTATCTTTTATTTTATCAAATTGTCTTTTCATTAATACTAAATAAAAATAGAACAACATAAAAATATAAGCCCCCAGCTTTAAAAAAGCAATTGTCCACGAGAAATTTTTACTGCCAAGAAAATAGTAGTTTAATAAATTGGATGATAGCAAGGTAACAGCCCATAGGCTTATGTATTTCTCTTCTGCTTTTTCCTTAATTGATTTATACAAAATCAATCCAACCGCAGCTATGGAAATATAGTTTAATATAGAATAATTTAAAAAATAATTACTTGCCGAAGGATACTTATACCCTATTATTGCAATAATAATAGGAATAATAAACATTATATAACTATAATGCCTTAATCTTCTTCTATCGGGTTTTAAGATAAGTGATAATGCTATAAGCAATAATAGAACAGGCTCAATTAACCTCAAAAACATATGAGATACATGGGAATCATTAATAAATACCGAAATTATAATAAAAAATAGTGTAGAAAAAAACGAATAACCTATTAACCTTACTTTTACATTTTGGCTTTTATGCCATAGCGTAATAAGAAATATAAAAAATGAAAAACATATTGTTATTATAAATATAAAAAAATAAGCGCTATTTTTTAATTCGATTAAAACAAAATCCTGCATTTTCACTTTTCCTTTGACATTATAATAGGATTACTGACATCTATTTATAACATGTTACCATATTGTTCTAAATATATATAGTTAAATATAAAATCTT
>CAYXUX010000132.1:3202-5441 GCA_964468275.1 uncultured Clostridiaceae bacterium | reverse complement strand
CCGGCTCCTGCTATTGATGCAAAGTGATGCCCCAATAGAACCGCTTGATTTGTAGGAACATAGTCAATACCGTCATTCATTTCATGTGCAGGTGTTTTTCTGGAAGGATCAATACCCCATTGCTTTACAAGCCAGCCACCGTAAGTAATATAAGCAATAATGAAAATGATAATACTGCCTGCCATTAAAATTAAAGCATTCATAAATAAACCTCCTTTACAAATTTAGATATTTATAAAATTTTGCAATTGGAATTAAAAATTATAAATCGAAGCCACCTCTTTCCCTTTTTTATTGGCTGAAATCAACCCATCCTTGAGAGAAACCAATAAAAGACGTAAATCAACCCAACCTTTATATCCAAATGCAAAAGTTTTATTGTATTTAAACTTTTTAACAAATTCTTTATAGTACTCTGAATCTCCGTTACTAATACTATCAGTGACAATAACTCCTGTAACTATACTGCACATATGCTCGTTTGTCGGTTTTACAATATCCTTAATAGATTTTATGAGATTTTCTGTATAATCATGACAGAAATCCTTATTTATATTCTCAAAATATTTTAGCAAAACATACTCGTTATTTTCAACTCCGTATATTACCGCCTTTTTTACTAAAAAGTACCTTTCATTCCTGACATGGAACTCAGCGAAAAGGTCATAAAAGCAACCGTTAATGTCATAATTTCTAGTTAAATCAAAATTGTTTTTAAGCTTTTTTTCGATGTTTTCTATATATGCAGTTATATCCATATTTTCATCCTTTATCCGTATAATAAATTTTCCTACACTTATATATTAGCACTATGATTTTTAAAATCAACTCATAATTATAGATTATTGACACTTGCCGATAACTAAAATATAATTGAGTTTAGAATGAATTTTATAGGAGAAATCTATGAGTAAAGATTTTTTTTCAAAAATAAAAAAGAATGTAAAATTGTTTGTGCAAGGTGCCACTGACTTTGACAGAAAGTCAAAATCACTTTTAATCAAAGAGTCCCATAATGAAATGGATGAGTTTCTGCTCCTTTGTTTTGGGGATTTACTGGGAATACCATTACCCACCAGTTACTATTCTCTGGAATTGCTCCCCTTAATCGCAGATGATTTGGATGGGTGGCATAATAGAATGTCAGGAAGATTGAGCGTTTGGCAAGAGAAATGGGCGGACTATGATTTTGATGCTTAATTTGTGAGGAGGATTTTATGATTACTTTTATAGGAGGTAAAGGCGGAGTCGGAAAGACTACTTGCAGTGCTGCTTATGCACTGAAATGTGCAAAGAGCGGACAAAAAACTTTATTGGTTTCAACAGATCCGGCTCATTCCACATCAGATGTTTTTTCAATAAAAATAAATGATGAGATAACCGGTATTTTGCCTAACTTAGATGCTTTAGAAATAAGCGGAGCAAAAGAAAGTAAATTATATATGGATAAAGTTAGGCAAAGTTTAAAAAATGTTGTAAGTCCTATTATAATCGATCAGATAAATAGGCAAATAGATGCGGCATCTATTTCTCCGGGAACCGAAGAAGCAGCTTTATTTGACAAAATGACGGAGATCATAACGGAGAAAAGTTCCGATTATGATAAAATTATTTTTGATACGGCTCCGACTGGACATACGCTTAGACTTCTAGCGCTGCCTGAATTGCTTGGAGCTTGGGTTGAAACATTGATTGCAAAAAGAAAAAAATCAATAATTCTTATGTCCATGGCAAACCACAGCGGGCATGCAGAAAAAAAGGAGATAGAAAGTGATCCGGTTTTAAATGTTTTAAAAAACAGATTTGATAAAATTGAAATTGCAAAAAGCATTATAACAGATAGCGAGAAGCTAACTTTCATATTTGTTACCAACGCTGAAAAATTAACAATAGATGAGACCGTCAAAGCTGTGAAAGTTTTAGAAAAATACGGAATAACCGTAAGCGAAATAATTGTAAATAAAATTCTACCTGAAAATATGACAGATGAATTTTGGGTCAGTAAAAAAGAACAGGAACAAAAATATATAGAGTTAATCAAAAATAGTTTTAAGAATAAGAAAATTTCCTTGCTTCCCCTGCTGCAGGAAGATATGAAATCAGATACTATAGAAATAATGGCGGATAAATTACGGGAATAGTCTTATGAGTAACAAGTTTCGCATTATGAACTGCCGGTACTTGGGTCACTTCTCTTGGGTAAAGATCCTTCACTGCGTTCAGGATGACAGTTTTAGGG
>CAYXUX010000132.1:0-3102 GCA_964468275.1 uncultured Clostridiaceae bacterium | reverse complement strand
CTCTTCATCTTTTTCAATGCATTAGCCCTATGGCTGATTTTATTCTTTTCTTCCATTCCAATTTCAGCCATGGTCTTGTCCAATCCATCTATAATAAAAATAGGGTCATAGCCGAATCCGTTATCGCCTTTTTCTTCATAACCGATTTTTCCTTTAATATATCCTCTTGTAGTCAGTTCTTGGCCATCAGGAAATACAATAGCTATAACGCTGCAAAATCTTGCATTCCTATTATCTTCCGATACATCCTTTAATTCCTCAATCAGCTTTATATTATTTGCCTTATCTCTATTCTCACCATTCACCCCGGCATACCTAGCGGAATACACTCCCGGCCTGCCGTCCAGTATTTCAACTTCCAATCCCGAGTCATCAGCTATACTTATCTGCCCCGTTAATTTACATATCTCCCTTGCCTTAATCAATGCATTTTCTTCAAAGGTGCTGCCGGTCTCCTTTACTTCTATGTTTATTCCTACATCTTCTAATGAATATACCTCATAATCTATTTCTGATAGTATCTCCTTTATCTCCTCCAGCTTATGCTTATTATTAGTTGCAGCAATTATCTCCATTCTACTTCTCCTTTAAATACTGTTTAGTGAATTTAGGCTTTCTTTTTGAAAACGAATTAATTCTTTTATGCCCTTTTCTCCTATCCTCAGCATCTCTTCCATTTCATCTTTTGAAAAAGGCTTTTCTTCCCCGGTGCCTTGAACCTCCACTATATCGCCATTTTCCGTCATCACAATATTCATATCCACTTGGCAAGTAGAATCCTCCGAATAGTCCAAATCCAATAATATTTCGCCGCCTTTTATACCTACGCTTACCGCTGCCACATAGCTTTGTATAGGACTTTTTTTAATCTTGCCCTGAGTAATCATTACATCAATTGCATCTACCAAAGCAACAAAAGCCCCGGTAATAGAGGCAGTTCTGGTACCTCCGTCCGCCTGTATAACATCGCAATCAATAAAAATTGTATTTTCTCCTAGTTTATTGAGATTAACTACGGACCTCAATGCTCTTCCTATCAGCCTTTGTATTTCCATTGTTCTTCCATCCACTCTGCCCCTCGTTGCATCCCTTGGTTTTCTAATCTCTGTGGATCTCGGCAGCATTCCATATTCCCCCGTTATCCAGCCTTTCTCCAAACCTTTTAAAAAAGGCGGCACCTTATCTTCAACACTGGCAGTGCATATAACTTTTGTTTCCCCCATTTCAATAAGCACGGAACCCTCGGCATGCTTTAAAAAATTCCTTGTTATTTTCACTGCTCTTAATTGCTCTCTATCCCTGCCGTCTAATCTGCTCATCTATTTTCATCCTTTCAGTTCTCTTACCTATTAAACAAAACCATTCTAATAACCCAAGCCGCCGAAAAGTTCACCTTATTATCACCCTAAGTATCAGCGAAGGATAATAATCCATTGAAAAAAGAAGATTCCTCACTTCGTTCGGAATAATATTTTTTGAAAAATATGTGTTTTTCAGTGGTTGGAAACCCCAAGCGGTCAATATCATTTATTCATAAAAGTTAACAAACACAGGTATGTCTATGTAATCTTTCCCGCCTATATTTTCAGTGTTTTCAATTGTCTGACCGTTTACAAAAATTCTCACCTTTGAAACAGATTCAAACTCCCCTAAAGTTAATGTAATCGCCTTAACCATTGCTCTTTCTTCAGTTAAAGAAGATATATTTAAAATATCATCGGAAAAATTAACAAAAGCTATGCCGTTATTGACTTCCAGCCCTAATAACTTAGTACCCTCAGGAAATGAATTTCTTAAGCCCAGATCGGGAACAGGCCCTTCCAAAAGAGCGCTCATAGCAGCTTCTCCGCTATTGGTAAAACCTGAAACCACCTTTGTTAAGGGTACAAAATATGAGTAATTCCCGCTTCCTTTCTTTTGATAGTATACCATAACCTTTGACATTTTATCATCCATTTTTTCAGGCTTCACTAAATTAATCTCCGTTGGCTTTAAAGGCGAACCGATTACAGTGCCAAAAGGCATTTCGTCAATAGTTTCTCCTTCTATTTTAATCTGCACTGTTTTAATATTGGGAAAGCCCGCCAACGTATATACTAGAGCCTTAACACCCAACGCTTCTCCTTCCGCTGTATTGAAATTTAAAAAATTCTCATTAAAATCTATAATTGCCAAACCGTCTTCTTTTATGACAGCTCCATTAATGACTGTTCCCACGGGCAAAGTAGGCAGCAGTCCTATAGGCTTGATATCCTCCAAAAGTTCCGGGCTATATATCATCCCTTTTATGGCCGCTTTTGCAATGCCCATATCTCCTTTCGGTATATATCTCATGACGGGAACCAATAGGTTATCCTCATCCTTATAATAAAGCACCGTAGCTCTTGTATCATTGGGTTGCTCCAGTGAAACCTCGCTCAAGTCTTCTTCCAACAGCACTTCTTCCACTGCGGGCTCGTCATCAATAGCTGCCGTTTTTTTATTAAAAAATTCTCTGAGTGATGTCAATGGGTTTGAGCAGGCTGTAAATAGTATCACAATACATAACATTAAAAACAGTAATTTTGATTTATCTTTCATATTTTTCACCTCTAATACTTCTTTATCTATATATATTAGAGGTTTATCCGGTATATTCTATATAGACTTGTTTTTAAAAGACTTAATAATAACGGGAATCAAGATAAGTTGAATTATAATCCCCCAAATCGGCTTTATAAAAGATGAAGCAATAAAAATTGAAAGCAAATACCTGTTACCTGCTATAAAAAATAATATGTAATTTGCTATACCCAGAACTATTCTGCCTATAATCATTGCGGTGATTAAGGATATTATTAAATTAAATTTCTTTCTTTTATACATATAACCCGCAACAAAACCGTAAGCAGCAAGTTCAAAGGCCATTGCTACTGCCGCCGGGTACATTGGCGGCATACCGGTTAATAATGAGTTCAGAAAAGGAGTTATAAAACCCACTAATAGCCCGTACCTGCCTCCCAGTATAAATCCGCACAATAAAACAGGTATATGCATTGGTAAAAATACCTGCCCCGGTATTCCTGTCGTATGAAAAATATAAGGTACTATTAATCCTATTGC
>CAYXUX010000131.1:1194-5450 GCA_964468275.1 uncultured Clostridiaceae bacterium | reverse complement strand
ACTTGTTTATCCGGTAGATTGTCATATACGTAGTTTTCCAAATCAACGGCATAACGCAACTCATTAGGATAGATAAATCTCATTGTATAATTTTCCGGAACAACGAAGCCATCTACTCTTCTATTTATAACACCTTTTGCAATCATCTATGCAACCTCCTTTTCTAAAAAAATCTAACAACTTTATAGTTATATTAAAGTTGTTAGATAATATTATAAATTATTAATTTATCCATGTCAACCAGGTTGTTAAAAAAATCTAATATTTTGTTCAACAAATAATAACAGTTTTGACCTTAATCCGACTTTAAAAGTTTGGGTGGCTGCTATAGTGGGGGCACAAAGAAAGATATTTATGGATTACTCCTGAATATAAATAAATCTGCGCATCTTATCTGTTATATTCGGAGCATTACCCACATATAGAATTATATCTCCGGAATAAAAAACTAACTTCGGACCCGGAGATAGATATAAATGGCCGGATCTGATTATTCCAATGATTGTTGCCCCTGTATGCTCCCAAAACCGGGTCTCTCCAATAGATTTCCCTATTATGGAACTGTTTGGAGGTATTTTTATCTCAAGAGGATAAATGATTCCCACATTGCGAAGTATCATGGCTTGTTCGATTATTAGGTCTATTTTTTCCAGTATAGAATCTTCTATATTTCTCTTGGTCAGAGAAAGATTAGCGATATCTTCTCTAAGAGTGAGTATAGTGTCCTTCGATTGATATTCTTTAATAAAAGCATCCGCGGCAGATTTTGATTTTATCATAACACCTCTTCTGTCCAAAATCTCTACCACTTGCAGCTCTTCAAGAAGCTTCAAAGCCCTTCTTATTGTTTCGGGAGATACACTATATTTCCCGGAAAGAGTAGAACGTCCTTTTACTATTTCACCGACTTGCCATTCGTCATTTAAAATACTATATGCTATATCAACAGCAATTTTTTCATACTTGGCAACAGTCTTTTTTTGTCCGAATTCCTCTAGGTTCATAACAGCACCATCCATTGAATTAATAAAAACAATTTATATATATATTTTCACTTTTCTTCATTAAAGTCAAGAGGAAAGTGTTAATTCACATTATATGCAAATGTATAATAAAGGAAACGTAGATATTGAACATAGATGTGGAAGAGTCAGCCTTGCCTCTCCAGGGAAACATAAAATTTTAACAAGGTATTAATGATTTTCTCTACAAAGGTAGTAGTTTCCATGATAGTCGTTACCGTTCACACCTCAACCGTAACTATTGATCAGATTTTCAAAAACGTAGGGGGCTTATCAAGCTCCCGCCGAAGTCACTTACATACACAGGCGAATACTATTCGCCCGTACCACCACCCACTAATAATCTGCAATAAAAATATAAATATATACAATGTGTGAACAATAACTGATAGTCTGTAGGGCGGTTATCCAACTACCCACATAGGCTTGACAATTTAACAAGGATCGGCTAATATAAGATTATATACGATGTTGGCTGGAAGGTGATTAAATGTATCAAAAAAGAGCTATTGAAGAAATTGTAAAAAGGATAAAAAATCAATTTCCAATTTTCCTTTTGACAGGACAGAGGCAAGTGGGAAAAACTACACTTTTAAAAGAGATTTTCGGGAATGAATATCACTATATAACAATGGACGATATGATTATCAGAAATGAAATTATTAGAGATACAACTCTTTTTTTAAAAAACAATCCGGAAAATTTGATATTGGATGAAATACAATATGTTCCTGAAATTTTCTCTTATTTGAAAATGGAAGTTGATAAGAATAATAAAGAAGGACAATATTTGATGACAGGATCTCAAGTTTTTTCTCTGATGAAAGGAGTTTCGGAATCTTTGGCGGGGCGTGTGGGCATATTAGAACTTCAAGGGGTTTCCTTAAGAGAAAGATATAAGATAAGCTTTAACAAACCCTTCATTCCCAATAACGAATATATAAAGGAAAGAGAAAGACATCTTATTGACTATAAAAATATTTGGGAAGCAATTCACAGAGGCTGTATGCCACGACTTGTATATAATAAAGAAATTGATTGGGAAGTCTATTACAGCTCATACATTCAGACCTATATCGGAAGAGATGTAAGAAATCTGACCCAAGTAGCGGATGAAAATGCATTTATAATGTTTTTAACATCCCTTGCCGCTAGGTCAGGGGAATTAATAAATTTTAATTCTATAGCACAAGAAATAGGGAAAAGTATTGATACGGTAAAAAGATGGCTATCCATATTGGAAACTTCAAGAATTATATATCTTCTCCGCCCTTATTATAACAACCATTTAAAAAGGGCAATCAAAACAGCAAAAGTTTATTTTTTAGATACAGGGCTAGCTCTCTATCTTACCCGCTGGCCTACTGCTGATACTTTAAAAAACGGGGCAGCTGCGGGAAAATATTTTGAAACTTTTATTATGGGTGAAGTAATAAAAAGCTTTATAAATGGGGGAAAAGTGAGCCTCCCTATTTACTATTATCGGGATAAGGACGGAAAAGAAATAGATGTAATAATTGAAAAAGGGGAAGAACTTTATCCCATTGAAATTAAAATGAGTGCATCTCCTAATGCAAATATGGGTAAGCACTTTAAAGTTTTGAAAAAAATAAAAGATAAAAAAATAATGCCGGGGATTATTTTGTGCCAATATGATAGAAAAGTAAGACTTGCCGATGACTTGACAGCCCTACCCGTAGAATATATTTAAAAATCATACCCAAAGACGCCCAAAAGCCTACTGATAGGAGAAAGATTAGGAAAAGGTTGCTAAATAAAATGCGGTAAAAAACACTTTGAAGCTTTGGATAATGAAGTGGTATTTAAAGATATAGATAATTTCAGTGAATTTATGGCGGAAGAAGTTGTTATATAAAATGTAAATAAAAGCAGGTGGCAAAAAGACACTTGCTTTTATTTATGCTCTTTTTATAATTGATTTTGTAACTGTTAATGAATAAATATAAATAAAAATAAGAAATTATACTTGCATAAAAATCCTCATATAGGTATAATTATTATCAATTATAAAAATTAAGGGGACGATAGCATGAAAACATTAAAAGAAAAAGTAGTTTTGGCTTATTCCGGAGGTCTTGATACATCAGTTATTATTCCTTGGCTTAAGGAAAACTACGACCTGGAAGTAATCGCCTGCTGTGTAGACGTTGGTCAGGGGGATGACCCCGCAGAACTAAAGGAAAAAGCTCTAAGCAGCGGAGCATCAAAAGTGTATGTGGAGGATGTAAGAAAAGATTTTGTAAAGGATTACATTTTTCCCACACTAAAGGCAGGTGCTATATACGAAGGAAGATACCTTTTGGGTACTTCTTTTGCAAGACCCCTTATTGCAAAAGTACTGGTGGATATAGCTGAAAGAGAAGGAGCTTCATATATAGCTCACGGATGTACAGGTAAAGGAAATGACCAAGTCCGCTTCGAACTGTCTATAAAATCCATGAGGCCGGATATAAAAATAATTGCGCCTTGGAGGACTTGGGATATAAAATCAAGAGATGATGCTATAGATTATGCGGAAAAGAAGGGTATTCCCATTCCCGTGACAAAGGAAAAGCCATATAGCATGGATAGAAACCTTTGGCATTTAAGTCACGAAGGTGGCGACTTGGAGGATCCTTGGAATTCCCATTCTACAGGCATGTATATGATGACAACACCGCCGGAGGAGGCACCGGATACACCCTGCTATTTAGAAATAGGTTTTGAAAAAGGCATTCCCGTTACAATTAATGGAGTATATTGCGAACCTGTGACTTTGATGGAGAAGTTGAATAAAATAGGAGGGGAAAACGGTATCGGAATCAATGATATGGTTGAAAACAGGCTTGTAGGTATGAAGTCCAGAGGTGTCTATGAAACACCCGGCGGAACAATACTCTATGCCGCCCATAAAGAGTTGGAATACTTAACATTGGATAGAAATACAATGCAGTTTAAAGATATGGTTGCACAAAAGTATGCCGAATTAGTCTACGATGGACTTTGGTTTACACCGTTAAAGGATGCGTTGGATGCTTTTATAGATATCACTCAGGAATATGTCACCGGAGTAGTTAAGTTAAAACTTTATAAAGGCTCCTGCACCAACGTCGCTTCCAAATCCAAATACTCTTTATACAGTGAGGAATATGCAACTTTTGGAGAAGATGAGGTATATAATCAAAAGGATTCGGAAGGCTTTATAAACTTATTCGGATTGCCTTTAGTTGTAAG
>CAYXUX010000131.1:0-1094 GCA_964468275.1 uncultured Clostridiaceae bacterium | reverse complement strand
CAGATATAGATGAAGATAAAATAGAGTTCCAAACTGCAGAAGAAGATATACATATGAATATAGAAAATCTTCTGATTCAGAGAATCGGAGAAGCCGGTAAAAAGCTTCATACAGGAAGAAGCAGAAATGATCAAGTGGCTTTAGATCTTAGGATGTATTTAAAAGATGAGATAGATGAAATAATGATGTTGCTGGAAGGCCTTTGCGGCCTTCTGGCAACAAAAGCCCGGGAGCATGCCAATCTTATGATGCCCGGCTATACCCATATGCAAAAAGCTCAACCCGTAACGCTCGGTCTTCATCTTATGGCCTATTTTCATATGTTTGAAAGGGATATGGACAGGTTTAAGGATTGCTATAAAAGAACCGATAGTATGCCTTTGGGGAGCGGCGCGCTGGCCGGTACCACTTATGATTTGGATAGGGAAATGGTGGCGGAAGAACTGGGATTCTCCATGGTTACGGAAAATTCAATGGATGCAGTATCTGATAGAGACTTTGTAATAGAGTTTATAAGCTGTTGTTCTATATTCATGATGCATATGAGCAGGCTTTGTGAGGAATTAGTACTTTGGAATACCCAAGAATTTAGTTTTATTGAAATGGATGATACCGTGAGCACGGGGAGCAGTATAATGCCTCAAAAGAAAAATCCGGATGTAGCGGAATTGATACGAGGCAAAACAGGCAGAGTATATGGTAGTTTGGTGACTATCCTTACTGTCATGAAAGGCTTGCCCTTAGCTTATAACAAGGATATGCAAGAGGATAAAGAAACTGTCTTTGATGCAGTTGATACTGTAAAAAGCTGCATAAAAGCCTTTATCCCTATGTTTGATACTTTAATATTTAAAGATAAAAATATTAAAGAAAGCCTAAAAGGCGGCTTTTTGAATGCCACCGATGCCGCAGACTATTTGGTAAGAAAGGGAGTTGCCTTTAGAGATGCCCACAAAATTATAGGAGAAATGGTAAGTTATTGCATGAATATTAATAAGGAAATAGATGAATTAGATATTAATGAATTAAAATCCTTTAATAAATCCTTTGAAACAGATATTTACGAATATATAGATATGGAGAATTGTATCAAA
>CAYXUX010000130.1:3173-5469 GCA_964468275.1 uncultured Clostridiaceae bacterium | reverse complement strand
AAAGTATGGATTTTCAAACGGGACACCATTGGATCATAATAGACGTGGCGGACATGTGGCCTTAGAGCATGAAGAGGCTTACAGAATCTGCCTGGCACTTAAGGAAAAGGACGTAATACCGGATTTCAGAGAACCGAATGTAATAAGGATTGCCCCTGTGGCTCTTTATGTTTCATTTGAAGATGTATATAGGCTTGCGGACATCCTAGAGGAAATTGGGGAGACAAAATCCTACGAGAAATTCTCTGATAAGCGTGCACTGGTTGTATAAACAGCCCTACGGCCGAAGTAGGGCTATTGTAACCTTGTTACCGTTATAGCCATTTCCAATTATCACGGCGATTTTTTGCTGACTGCGGAATGTGGTGTATTTGCTGCTGCACTTAGATTCATGTATTTAAATTATTTGATCTGAGAGTGATACAATAGTCTAAAAACTTTTTAAGGGCAGCAGAGTGCTTAATACCTTCATTCCAATAAATGCTTATGGTTCTGTTCAAGGTATTTCCCTTAAAAGGGATGGCATTCACTTTATAGCTTTCCAGTGAAGGTATTTTAGGCATAATTGCTATTCCCAACTTTGCACCGACAAATGAGGCCATAGAATTGCATTCATCTACTTCAAAAAATACATTTGGTATAATATTATTTTTCTTAAAATAGGAAACAGTCTGTACATACAGATCCGTTTCCTTCTTTATCATTATAAACTTTTCATTTCTGATATCATTGTCTGTAATAGTTGTATGGCCTGCCAAAGGATGATCCTTATTTACAATCAGGTACAAATCTTGCACAAAAACAGGTATGGATTTAATATATTCATTTGAAATCTCTGTATGGGGTGCCATAACAACATCGAGGTGCCCTTGAGTAAGCTTTTTAATCAGCAGATTAGTCATATTGACTTGAAAATTAAAATTTATATCACGGTTCCCCAAAAAATTATAGAAATTATCAATCAAATGAGGGATAGCATCAAAGCTAACAGTGTATATATATCCCAAATTAATATTTCCCTTTGAGGGGTTCAACATTTTACTAAGCTGTATCTCTCCTTGGTTAAGGATATTAAGAGCACTTTCCGCATAGGGAAGAAAAGCTTCACCATACTCCGTTAAATAAACCTTTATTCCATCCTTTTTAAAAAGCGGAACACCTAGTTCTTTACTTAGTTGAGTTATAGCATAGCTAAGGCTGGGCTGTGAAATGTTCAGCTCTTCGGCTGCTCTGGTATAGTGAAGGGTATCAGCTATTTTTACAAAATAACGTAATTGCTGTAAGGTCATAAAATCATTCCTTTAATTAAAATTTTTATTGATAAAACAATAAAGCTATAGAGAAGCTCTATTAGATTATACAAAAGAAGTATTAGACAATCAAGCATATAAATTATAACATTATATACACACTCATGGAAGCTTAAATAAAACACAAGCTATACAGATTATTTAAACCATAAAAACCTTTTATTAAGTGATATAGATACATTTTATAAGATTATATAGGGTTTAAGAACAGAAAACAAAAAACAGTTGATGATTTATAAAGGGGAGAGATAAATGAATCTTCCGGAAAAGGTGACTATTTGTGAAGTGGGGCTGCGAGACGGACTTCAAAATGAAAAGAAAATTATAAATACGGAAAAGAAGCTGGAACTGGCTAATAAACTTATAGATGCAGGATTTAAGGTAATTGAATTAGGTTCTTTTATGAGCCCAAAAGCAGTGCCGCAAATGGCAGATACAGATGAACTGTTTAAAAAATTAGGTGAAGTAAACGGTGTGGAAATGCGAGCCTTAATAGCAAATATTAAGGGAGTTGAACGTGCTGCAATTTGTGGTTGTCGTAAAGTAAAAATTAATGTTTCCGCGAGCCGTCTTCATAACTTGTCAAATCTTAATAAAACCCCTGAAGAAAGCGTTGCCGGATTTGAAGAAATTGTTACACTAGCAAATAAGCACGGAATAAGTGTATCAGGATCTATATCTATGCCCTTTGGCTCTCCTTGGGAAGGTGAGATATCCATTGAGTCCATAAAAAGCATAATAGAGGCTTATTTAGATGTAGGGATAACAGAGATTTCCTTATCGGATGCTTCAGGTATGGCGGTACCAAATCAAGTATATTCAATATGTTCCAATATGCAAGGAAACTACCCGCAAGTTAAATGGTGGCTTCATTTTCATAATACAAGAGGTATGGGCATTGCCAATATTTTAGCAGCTATGCTAACGGGGATAACTAATTTTGATTCTTCTTTTTGTGGCTTGGGTGGTTGTCCTTTTGTCCCCGG
>CAYXUX010000130.1:0-3073 GCA_964468275.1 uncultured Clostridiaceae bacterium | reverse complement strand
TGAGTCGAATGAGTTCAATGGAAGAAGTATATGCAAAGCTTGATCAAGAGCAAATAGATGAAATAGAAGAAAAATTTGCTAAGGCTGATGCAGCACAAAAAATATTTGAAACTTGGAGTCAGGAAGAAATCGATCGTACCATTAAGGCTATTGCATGGAAGGTTGCAAACACGCAGACTTTCAAAGAGTTAGTAAAAATGAGTATCGAGGAAAGCGGTATGGGCGATCCCGTAAGCAGGGAAAACAAAAAATACAAAATCAGGGGTGTTTTAAGAGACGCTTTACGACAAAAAAGTGTTGGAATAATTGAAGAGATTCCTGAAAAGGGTATAATAAAGTATGGGAAGCCTGTAGGAGTAATTGCCTGTGTTGTTCCTGCGACTAATCCGGATTTAACTCCTGCAGGAAATGCAATATATGCACTTAAAGCGCGAAATGCAATAATTTTTTCTCCTCATCCCAGAGCGGCAAAAACCGGAGGACGGACCATAGAATTAATGCGTGAAGGGTTGCGCGAAGTCGGTGCACCGGAAGATTTGATTCAAATATTGGGACAAGGTAAAGCTAAAATAAACAAATCTTTATCGGAGGCACTAAATACAAAATGTGATTTAGTAATTGCCACAGGCGGGCAAGGAGTGGTAAGAAGGGCATATCATTCCGGAACCCCTGCTTATGGGGTGGGGGCAGGTAATGCAACTATGATATGGGATGAAACTGCCAAAGATGAACTCCATCAAGCCGCTTATAACACAATGCTATCAAAGACATCTGACTATGGATCAGGGTGTTCTGCTGATGGAAATATCATTATCCATGAAAGCATTTATGAAAAAGGAATTAAGCAGCTTATAGAAGTAGGTGGATACTTACTAAATGAAGAACAACAAATTGCAATAGGAAAAATTATGTGGGATGAGGAATGCCATCGTTTGCCTCAATCCGTAGCACAATCGCCTCAAAAAATGGCTGAACTAGCCGGATTTGCCATACCTGAAGATCGCAAATTTTTAATTGCCAAAGGCACCGGATTCTATACAACTGATTATAAGGATGTTTGGTGCAGAGAAAAGCTCACAACTCTATTATCGGTGCATAAGTATGAAGGTGAATTTCAAAACGCTATAGACATAATAACTGCAATACATGAAGTTGGCGGCAAAGGCCACAGCGTGGGTATATATTCATACAATGATGATCATATTGACAGGCTTGCTTTAAAGGCACAAGTAGGCCGCATTATGGTAAGACAACCCCAATCAAAGGCAAACGCAGGTGCTTTTACTAATGGAATGCCGATGACTTCCAGTATTGGATGCGGTACATGGGGTGGAAATGCTACATCAGAAAACGTACATCTGCATCATTATATGAATGTTACGTGGGTTTCAAAAGAAATTGAAGAGGATAAGCCTTGTGACGAGGAGTTGTTTGGTGAGTTTTACCAACCCGAAAGGGAAGAATAAGCTGAAGGGGGGTAATCTTTTGAAAAAATTGCTTTCAGATCAAATTGTAGATTATTTGGAACGGCGCAATGTGGAATATGTATTCGGTCTTTGCGGACATACGGTAATTGCGATGCTGGATTCGCTTTCCAGAAGCAGTATAAAGTATATTTCTTTTAGAAACGAGCAGCTGGCTGCCATGGCGGCCGATGGTTATGCAAGGATAAAGAAAAAAGCCGGTGTCGTCATGTGCCATCTAGGCCCCGGTATCGCAAACACGGTTACAGGAGTAGCAAATGCATCCTTTGATTCCATACCTATGGTACTTATAGCCGGAGATGTCCCCAGATATTATTATGGTAAGCATCCACATCAAGAGGTCAATTTACATGCTGATGCATCACAGTATGAAATTTTAAAGCCTATAGTAAAGCGAGCATGGAGAGTTGATGATCCCGAGGCAATGCCTGAAATACTGGATAAGGCCTTTCGTCTAGCAGAAAGCGGAAGACCCGGACCCGTACTAATCTCCGTACCCATGGATGTTTTTTCAGAAAAGATAGAAGAAGACCTTTTCAAGCGAACATATTTAGATAATCATAAAACTATTAAACCTGCATTGTCACCTTCTGCTGCCAAAGCCATTGCTGAGAAGCTGGTAGAGGCTAAGCAACCGGTTATACATGCCGGAGGAGGAATCTTATTAGCGGAGGCCTCAAAAGAACTTCAAGAACTGGTAGAATTTTTGGATATACCTGTATCTCGCACTTTAATGGGGCAAGGCTGCATATCGGACACCCATCCTTTAATGTTGGGTCAAACAGGATTTTGGGGACTGGAATTCACTCATAAATATACCGCTAATGCAGATGTATTGCTTGGCCTTGGGACTCGATTTGCTGAAGCCGATAGCTCGTCTTGGTATCCCGGTGTGACTTTTGATATGAATAAGACGGAATTTTTACAAATAGATATAGATCCTGCGGAAATAGGGCGTAATTATCCCGTCAGCATAGGTGCTATTGCTGATTTAAAAGAAGCTCTTGCACAAATTTTAGAGGAAGCAAAAATATTATGTCCCCAAGGAGTCAATAGAACAGAACTAAGGGAAGAAATAATGAAGAATCGAGAAGCATTTAAGAACTCGAACAGGGAGATATCTGAAGACAATCGTTTTCCAATGACACCTCAGCGTATATTAAAAGATGTAAAAGAAGTAATCCCTGAAGATACCATAATATTTACTGATGTGGGCTGGAATAAAAACGGAGTGGCACAACAATTTGATATTACAATTCCGGGCACGATACACCATAGCTCAGGCTTAGCGACTATGGGTTTTGGTGCTTCTGCATTAATAGGAGGCAA
This sequence comes from uncultured Clostridiaceae bacterium, assembly GCA_964468275.1. GTDB lineage: Bacteria > Bacillota > Clostridia > Lutisporales > Lutisporaceae > JAAYKT01. Next base: position 260 of record CAYXUX010000130.1, on the reverse strand, counting down.
GCTGGCAGCACCGGATAAGGTGGTAATTACACTTGTCGGAGACGGCGGATTTGGTATCAATCCGAGTACTCTTGCAACGGCAGTTGAACAGGATATTCCTGTAATATGGATTGTTATGAACAATTCTGCTTTTGGTACAATTGCCGGATTAGAATACTCCAACTATAAAACCAAGTTTGGTACTGTTTTTACGAAACCTGATGGAGAGCCTTATTCTCCTAAATGGGCGGATATTGCAAAGGCTTACGGAGTAGATGCAG
>CAYXUX010000129.1:0-5500 GCA_964468275.1 uncultured Clostridiaceae bacterium | reverse complement strand
TTGAAAAAAATGTTCTGTAAATATTAAAACTATGTAACTGAATAGGAAAAAAGCTAAGGTGACATAAAAAGAATCTATTATTTTGTTAATGTTAGCTATGAGGTTTTATAAAAAACAAATAAGTGGAGAACAAATAAATATTGATGGTGGTATATGGATCGGTGAAATCAAAAAAAATTATGCATTTGTAAAGTATAGTAAAAGTATGTTAACAATAAGCATAAATTAAAAACAACGGAGGTAATGTGCAATGTCAAATATATAAGTTTGCATTACTATCCAATGGGTATTGCTAATAATTGTGGATACCGTGCTTTTATACAAAAAAGGCATATTTAATTTTAAATTAACAATTATTGTTAGCATATTATTTTACTGCTATATATAAAGGAGGTGAATACTGCTTTTTAGTTATTTAAAACAAAATAGTTATATGAAAGGAGTTTATTATTATGCAGACCAATACTACGTTCTCTAAACCCACAAAACAAGAAATATTCAAATTTTTAGTTCCTTCAGCTATAGGTGTATTTCTTTTTCTATGTCCTATTATGTGGAATGGCACAATTAACATCCCTCTTGGTGTTATATCAGATTTCTTTGCAGCATTAATTAAACCTATAGCCGGTATCGTTCTTGTTTTTGTAATTTCTATCTCGGCAATACTAAGTGTAATAAGTTACTTTTTAAAACCTGATTTTATTATGAAAAACGACACCATGACTAGACTTTTTTCAACAACTCCTATTTATATGGTACTAAGGATTTTTGGTGCTATTGTCACAATCATGGTCTACTTAAATATAGGACCGGAAATCATAATATCCCCTGATACCGGTGGTACTACCATAGGGTTACTAAAAACGTTAATAGCATGGTTTTTTGCAGCATCCTTTTTAATGCCTTTGCTTATGGATTTTGGAATTTTTGAATACACGGGGACAATACTTAGGGATTTCACAAGACCACTTTTTAGAATACCCGGTAGAGCAACTGTAGATTTACTTGCTTCTTGGGTCGGAAATTGTAATGTGGGAGTTGTATTAACAACACAACAATATGAAAGAGGATATTATACCGCAAGGGAAGCCATAACGATTGCTACATGTTTTTCCGCTGTATCGTTGCCTTTCTGCCTTATTATAGCAGCTATGTTAGATGTGGTGGATAAGTTTATTCCTTTTTATCTTATTTTAAGCCTGACAGGCATTATAAGTGTTGTAATAATGTCAAGGATACCACCTCTTAGCATGTACAAAGATGAGTATTATCCGCCGGTAGGTAAAAGGATACAGGAAGAAGAACCGGAAGGCATTAAAAAGTCTGAGTGGGCATTAAAATTAGCTGTGGAAAAGGCTGCCAAAGGCCCTAACTTAAAAGAGATATTTCATAGCGGTATAAATGTATGGTTTGGTATTGTTTTCAGCTTGACCCCCGTAGTGATGTCTTTTGGCACCTTATCTTTAATACTTGCTACCTATACGCCTATATTTGATTGGTTATCTTTGCCCTTTGGTTATTATTTAAGCCTTTTTGGGATAGAAGAAGCATTTGCTGCGGCACCGGCAACAATTGTTGGTTTTGCCGACATGTTTATTCCGGCAATTATAGCGGCTAATATTGCATCCTATAAAACTAGATTTATTATTGGAGTATTATCTTTAGTGCAAATTATTTACATGACTGAAGTTGGGACGCTTATTTTAACTTCAAAAATGCCGGTCAAATTTAAAGGGCTGTTGGCAATTTTCTTGGAAAAAACTATTATTTCGATACCTATTATTGTAGTACTTACGAATCTATTTGGCATAACCGGTTAGTTATAAAAGACTCTTTAAAGTTGAGCATATTATGATTAATTAAAAAAATGATGTTGAACAACTGTGTTTAAATAAGGCAGGTGATTTAAATGGAAAATCATAAAATATATTTTGGTGCAGTGCCTGGCATGTCTCAAGATCACAAGGATAGCATGGAGAAAGAGCTAAGAAAACAGATTCCGAATATTGATTACAAATATTTTGGAGATGATGTTCTTACCTCTGATGAATTTATAAAGGAATGTGGAGATGCGGAGGTAATAATAACTTGGGATCAGGAGATGGATGATAAGGTTTATACTTCGTTGGAGAGTTTAAAAGCATATTGTGCCGCTAGTGTTGGGTTTAATGGTGCGCATGTGGATATAGCCAATAAGTATGGAATAATAGTTACAAATGCCGGTGATTACTGTGTTGAAGAAGTGGCAACTCATACAGTTGCATTAATTCTAGCCTGTAATAGGAAATTAAAATTGATGAATAAAAGTGTTATGGACGGTGAATGGAATTGTAGCGTAGCTGATCCATTACTTAGATTTTCCGAATCCACAGTAGGCTTATTTGGTTTTGGAAGTATTGGTAGATTGGTTGCTAAGTTTTTAAGCGGATTTGGCTGCAAGATTTTAACGGCAGATCCTTATGCTAATTTGGAACAAGCAAAAAAATTAGATGTTGAAATAGTAGATCTGAAAACTCTTTCAATGGAATCAGATTTTATATCCATACATGCACCTTTACTTGAAAGCACAAAGCTTGCTTTTAATAAAGATTTATTTAAAATAATGAAGGATTCTGTATGCATAGTAAATACATCCAGAGGTAAAATTATTGATAATACTGACTTATATGATGCACTGAATAGTGGGAAAGTTTCTTTTGTAGGTTTGGATGTTCTAGAAAATGAGCCGCCGAAAGAGAGTGATAAAAAGATTATCGAACACCCACATTCCATTGTTACACCTCATGCGGCATATAATTCTACCACAGCAACGAAAAATCAAATCATTAATACGGTGCGATGCGTCAGAGATATCGTAAATAATAAACTACCGGAATTCATCGTGAATCCGGAAGCAATAAATAAAATTAAATGGTTTAAAGAGTAGAAATAATAAAGATACTTTTCCTTCTTATTGTGTTTATTGTAGCTTTTAAAACAAAGATTATCTGCGGAAAAGTATCTTTATCATTAATTATAAAAATTTTAGAAGAAAAAATAATTATATTTTACTACTTTTATTGTATCCTTATTTAACCATTGTTGCAATCACTTTTATAAAGAATGCCATAAGATAAATATGAACATAATGGAAAGGTTTAATATTTATAATTAATTAGTTTAGGAAAGGAGAAAACTATGAAACATAGATTTATTTCAAAAAGGTATTGGAATCCTATAACCACCCCTATGGGAGAAAGTGCAGAGCTTTTATATCAATATGATGATATTATAAACTTTAGCTTGGGAGATCCGGATTTTAAAACCCCTGAAAAGATAATTGAATTGGCTATGCAAGATGCTAAAGACGGTCACACCCATTATACAGATTTTTATGGTTACCCTGAATTAAGAGATGAAATTACTAGATATTTTAAAGAAGATTTTAATATCAGTATTAAAAGAGAAGAGATTATGGTTACCACAAGCGGTTGCCACGCCATGTGGTTGGTTATGGAAGCTATCTTAGACGATGGTGATGAAGTGATTATTCCCGATCCCTATTTTACACCTTATCCGCAGCAAGTTAGGCTAGCCAGAGGGAAGGCTGTTTTTCTACCTACCTATGAAGAAGAAAATTTTGAAGTCAACGTAGAAAGATTGGAATGCCTTATTACCAATAGGACGAAAGCATTGATTGTTAATACACCCAATAATCCTACCGGCACATGTTTTAAAAAAGAAACTATGGAGGATATTGCAAAAATAGCGAAAAAACATGATATATTAATAATATCTGATGAGGTATATACGGAATTCAGTTTTGAAGAACCCTTTCTACCTATGATTTCCTTTGACGGTACGAAAGAAAGAACCATTACCATCGTTTCCTTTTCTAAAAATTTTGCTATGACCGGATGGAGAATAGGTTATATTGCAGCTCCCAAATTTATTGTTGATATTATCAAAGATATAAACGAGAACAATGTCTTTACGGCACCTTCTATTTCTCAGAGAGCTGCATTACACGCATTAAGAATGAGGAAAGAGGTTTGTCCTCCAATTGTCAATGAAGTAAAAAAAAGAATGTATTATGCCTATGAAAGAATACAAAGGATACCTAAACTATCCTGTCTACCTCCAAAAGGAAGCATGTATATGTTTGTAAATATTAAGGAAACGGGTTTAAGCAGTGTTGAGTTTTGCGATAAGCTTTTGAAAGATGCTCATATAGTCGCATTACCGGGCATAGCCTTTGGTAAATGCGGGGAAGGCTATATAAGAATAGCCCTAACAATAGGAATATCCCAAATGGAAAGTGCCTTTGATAGGATTGAAAAGATGGATTTGTTTAAAAAATAAATTGAGATGTTAATTATAATCAAATAAATTTTTATACATTTGTTGTATATGTTAGAATATTGCTTTAATACAGTCTTTTTTCACGAAGACTGAATAAGAGTCATTTAGTGTTTTATCAAAAATTTATGCATATACTGCAATACATGAATATACACTATATTAGAATATATTATATAAATATACAATCCATAGTAAACCCCTGTGCTTGTAATAAAAAAGCCTAAAGTATATAATTTAGATAGAATTAGGCTGTTTTACCGGATTAACCTATGGAAAGGAGCTGTTTTAATGAATGAATCTACTAATAAAGGTTTTTTGAATATTACTTCGGAAATTGGAAAACTTAAAGCCGTTTTGCTTCATAAACCGGGGAAGGAATTGGAAAGATTAACACCCGAGTATTTAAGAGAATTATTGTTTGATGATATTCCTTGGCTTAAAAAAATGAGACAGGAACATGCTGAGTTTGCAGAGGTTTTGAGAAATAGAGGTACTGAAGTATATTATGTTGAAGAACTGTTGTCTCAAGTGTTATCGAATGATAAGGTGAAGGAAGAGTTTATAAAAGGTCTTTTAGAACAAAGTAAAATAGTGAATCCTAATCTATATGAAGTTATTTACGATTATATTATTTCAAAGAGCCCTGAGGAAATAGTGGAAATAGCTATTAGTGGTTTAAACAAAAAGGATGTTCCCGATGATACAAGGGAAAAGAGTTTAGTGGATTATATTTATGCCGATTATCCTCTTCATATCAATCCGTTGCCAAATTTGTATTTCATGAGGGATCCGGCTGCAGTTATGGGCAATGGCATAAGTATAAATTCTATGCATACATCAGCTAGATGCAGAGAGCCCATGCTTATCAAGTATTTATATGATTATAGCCCTTTATTTAAAAAAGAATGCTCACCGCTTTGGTATGATTATAATATTCCTTTTAGTTTGGAAGGCGGAGACATGCTGGTGCTCTCCAAAGAAATTATAGCAATCGGATGCAGTGAAAGGACCTCTGCACAAGCTATTGAAATTTTGGCTAAAAACCTGTTTAGCAAAATGGAAGAGATAAGAGAAGTAGTTGTTGTAAGAATACCGGCTCTGAGGGCTTTTATGCATTTGGATACAGTATTCACTATGATAGATTATGATAAATTCACTA
>CAYXUX010000128.1:0-5665 GCA_964468275.1 uncultured Clostridiaceae bacterium | reverse complement strand
TACCACTCCACGACCCGACACCCGCCTTTTTATCTCCTATTCTGTTTATAAAGAAAATTAAAGCGGCTCATAAAAAGCCGCTTAAAATTATTCCATGTACCCAATCAATTCATTATAGAGTTCAACCAACAACCCCGGAACAGCTGTATCAACTCTTTTAATACAAGCTTCTTTATCCGTATCGCTTAGTTTATCAAATTGCTTGCAAAATTGCTTTAACCTTTCAGCTGCCAACATTGCTTCTCTTGATGGTTTTGAACCTGATTCATATCTTACCTTTTCTTCGCTCATATAAATCCCTCCAAATTACTTATATTGATATTATTCTATATCGTTAATCCTTTTACCTTCATAATTCCAATGAATTTTTATTAAAATCCAAGTCTCATAACTTCCCTCTAAATCACCCTTGCACCATAAAACAATCATTTGTTTCCATAGCCATAACATTAACCTTAAGCTACTTAAAAATTCTTTAAAACTCATAACTTAACCTCTTTTCTTAAATTCTGTATCTTCTTTTTTATTCCCAAACAATACCTATATCATCTACAAAATCGTTATATTCCAACGGCAACGGCAAAGGAATATCTTCCGCTGTCTTATCAATCCACATGCTTTGACAAATTATCTTTTTGCCGAAATGCACATAAAGCCTTACAACGTGAGCATTGCAATCAAATTTTTCTTTCGTTCTTTCGCTTGCATAGGTATTTGTTACTTTTAGCATTTTAGTTATTTCTTTTATTACGGCTTTAACTTTTTTCTTATTATTTACATCCACCTCTATATGTGCTAAAAACCGCTTACATCGCGGCCTTGAAATGTCTTGCACGCTTATTATTTTCATGTGTTTACAACTCCCCTTCTTAAAATAGACTTACCTGTTCATACTTCTTTTCCGGTGGCTCTGAATCTTTTAGCAATTCTTCTAATTCTTCAATTTTCAATATTTTTTCAATATAGTATTTATTAAGCATTTCCACTTCCTCCGCAATTTCTTCCGGACAATAACCTTCTTTATTTAACATCACTACATCTTTTAACTTTTCTTTACCCCATCTTTTAACAAGCTTTTTTACCTTCTGTTTAGGAGCATTCCTTTTTTCTCTGGATTCTTTCTTCTCTTGTTTTGCCTCCTTAACCAAATCACTTTCGTGAAATACTTTTATCCCATCGTTCACATCTTGCAAATCTTGCATTAAATCTTTCTTTGCCCTTACTTCTACTCTCACTTTTAAAGCTTCTGCCTTAAAGCTTTTATCAAAGTGCTTATTCGTAGAATACTTCATATCTGCATATTCTTGTATTTCTTTTTTGCAGCATTTTATGTAAGATTCACATAGCCAAAAAGGTAATTGCTTTTCAAAAAACTTCTTTCCTTTAGTCATTGTAATAATAGGCTCTCCATTCCAAAATGTACCGTCTTTTCTGTCCTTGCTTATTCTTAAATCATAGAAAACATTTCCCCTCTTGTTTTTAAGACTTTTACCAGTCAATACACATATATCATTATTGCAACCTCTTACGCACTCCGCAGGGTCAAATTTTGCCCTCCATTCTCCTTTTTCACTGTCCCATTTGATACAATTACAATGCCTAGACCATCTATTCCATTTTAGTTTACTAAATATTTCTTTTCTTTTGTTTTCCTTCATCTTTTCGTAATCATCATTTATCTTCTCAATGCTTTTTTCATAGTCATAAGGTTTATCACTCATTTTAAAAGCACAATGAACCCATTTTAATCCGGCTCCAAATTCATGCCTTAAAAACTTATGGTTAAGTTTACAATCAGCTTTTTTATACGGGCATGGAAAGGTGGGATTATCGTTTTCTAGTCGCCAATTAATGCCCATGTAGCTCATATAACCATAAAGCAAACCGCCTTTTTTAAGTAATCCGCAAGGCGATTCTAATATTACAGATCTGTTATATTCATTTGTGTATTTAAACTCATCCCAATTATCATCCCATTTAACATTATCGGGATGGTTTTCTTTTGTATAGCCTTCAGCTAATAATTTTTCAGTTAAATCATTCATAAATTACAACCCCATACATGGCCTCATGCCAAAATAATCTTCAAGTGTATCTCTTAACTCGTCAATCGTTTTGTCATATTCTTTCGCCATACATTTTTCGCAAATAGGCTTTTTATATCCTAAAGCCTTACTACATCTTAAATCCCAAGAAGTCAACTCTTTATCGCAAGCATTACAATATTTACCTGTATGCTTATTGCCCTTCACCCTTACCACTCTCCAAAGTTTTTATAACTTCATTGTAAACATCCACCGTCATTTTAATATTTCTCTGAATCCTCTTAATCGCATTTCTTTTATAATTCTGCAACGTTCGTTTATCAATGTTTCTCCGACAATCCTTCTCAATCTCCGCCCAAGTTTTACTGTTGCTTATAAAATATTTACCTCCGATAACTTTTTTCCAAAGCACCGGCAAATCCTCACAGGCCAAATCTATCTTTTTTAAAGCATTGTCTAATATAAACAATTCCTTAATGGTTATTGCAGTAGCTTTATTATCTGTTTTCCCAATCATTTCTTTATAGCTTATTGCTACTTTTGCGGTTTTATCGCTTGTATTTCCGACCGGTGGAAAAGGCATTCCGGTCAGCTCTCTATTCCCAACAACCAAAGAATAAATTCTTTCGTCCATATCATTTATACATAATTGCTCTAAATTTAATTGTAGTTGCTTAGCCTGTCCAACTATTTCAGGATACAATGTTAACAACCTTTCTGTTTGCTGATAATTTATGTAATTCAAGCCCTCACTCCCTCTAACAAACAAACGTTCTATCTATTAAAAACTTTAAATATTGTTATACTTAATCTTAGAGTCGGGGTACCCACCGATTATTGATTGTCGCCAAAATTTTCAATTATCGGCGGGCATGAGTTCACTTTTACTCCGACTCTATTTTTTTAACTTTAACTTCAATCCGTGGATTATTCTTATCCACTTTGAAATAATGGTTTATGCTTTTTACAAACTTTTGACTATCATCTTTTAAAACTCCAGCCAATACTAACCCATCTAAAATTAACTTTGTTCCGCCAGCCGCAACATTATCTATATCCCTTTTATAATTCTTTTCGTACCATGTTATATTAATTTCAACTTGGCCATGGTACTTCGGCATTTTCTTCGCCAACCACGCAATTTCATCCGTATATTCTCTTTTCATAATTGCATAAGGCTGGTAGCCACCTCTGCCCTTCTTTGCTTCTTTAATTATTTCATTAAGCCCTGGCAGTCTCCCATCAATAACTAATTTCATCTGTCAATACTCCTAACTCTTGATATACCACTCATCAAATGAGGATTTTACATCCTCTGATACATCCACTTTTTTCGTGCTTGTGTCTCTCCATATAGCTCGAATTTCTTGCTTATTTGCCAGTATATTTAAATCGTGATACCTGACTACAACATAATCGTCTTTAAAAATATAGATTATTTGCCCTAAAAACCACGCCCTTACTATTTTATATACTACTGTTTCATCATCCGCAGTCGTATATTTTCTGCACAAAGCTTTCCATGAATTTACTGCTATATCGCTAACTCCTATTTCACTAGCTTTGTATTTTCCACAAAGAGCATTAAAAAATCCTTTACTGTAGTTATAGCCCTCGTAATTTGCCTTTAAATACGCTGTTGCCTTATTAAGTGTTGCTATTTCAAAACAATGTGAACATTCTTCATCTTTGTTTTCATAAGCAAATACTAAATCTGCTATGAGTTCCTTAAGCGTATTGATTTCCTTTGTTTTTTCGCACATCTTTAATACCCCTCTCTTAACCTTCTATAATTCTCTTTATTCTTTGTCAAATAGGCTTGTACCACTTCATCGGGAGTAAAATCCAGTTGGCTTCCTATTGATAAAAAGAAATGTAATACATCCGCATATTCGTCTAATAACCTTTCTTTCGATTCTGCTTCCTTGACGCTCCAATGCTTAAAACACCTAGTAGCATTAGCCAGTTCCGATACCTCTACCTGTAAAGCTAATAATGTGTTTGACAATAATTCATTTTTGGACATTGGTAATTCAAATTTATCAAGTATTGTTTTGTTTAATTTATCTTGTAATTCATACAGTTTTTTAATTTCCATATTTTTAAAATCCTCACTTTCGCCTGATTCTGCTTGTTTCAAAATATTAGGGTTATCGTGAATATTGCCGATAATTTCGCAACCTTCTTCCACCCACTCAGAGAGATAATCATTTTCACCGTTAAACATATAAGCTTGCCAGCCGCCAAGTTCTACATCAAATTCGACCTTTCCATATGATACAGAACAATCTTCCCATTTATCATAAAAATAAGCTTTTAATATATCGCCTCCGTAGATTTCAATACCAAACATATCTTTAAAGCCTGTGTATTGCATAACTTTAAAAAAATCACTAGCAAATATTTGTGTCAATTGATATTGTGCTAAAAGCTGTTCCCAACTTTTCATTCGCGGGGGTTTGCAAATCATATCCCATGCCCTAAATTTAAATTCCCTCATTTTTATATCTCCTTAAAAAATTCTGCTTTTTATCTCCTCTAATAATTCTGGATTATCATAGATATTTCCGATTATATTTGTCTCCCTTGTCAACCTTTTACCATCAGCAGTCGCACGCTCCATAAAGCTCCACATATTAAACCCCATACCTTCAAAAGCGTCCACGCATTGAAGACCAAACGATACAACCGTTAATTCATTGTCTTCGCTTTTATCAACATCCCCTACATAAACTTCTTTTTCATTCTTGTCCTTCATTCCTATATATTGCCCTACTGTATTGTAATCAACGGGTATCATATTGTAGGCTACTAACTGTCCGCATGAAAGAGTTGACGCATATTCCCTTAATGGTAATATAAAACTTTGGGCTCCGCTTTCATTCATTTTTATCAAACTACCGTAAACCCACTCTCCCTTGCGCAATGTATTATCTGTCCTTTTACCTCTAAACTTGTGAATATTCATTTTTATACCTCCTTTAGTAAAAACTCTTTAAATCTCTTTTCCTTTTTAGCTTTCCTGATTCAAATAAGTGTAACAAAAGCAAGAATGTTTCCGCCACCCCACTACTTTTATTTTTAGGCCTTAGCTTCTTCGCCATTTCATAAATACTTTTACCCTCATTCCACAGCTTTTTAGCAAGTTCGATTTCACTTGGATACCAACCAAAATCAAAATCCTCTAATATTGTGATTACTTGTTCTGCCGGTATCATTCTATGTAGGTCTTGTCTAATTCTATCTTGATATTCAATTACAGACACTTATTTACTTCACCGTCCTTATCAGTTTCTTGTAATTATAAATTCTTCCGGCACTCGAACAAAACCGGACATATTCAATGCAACTAAGTAAACTTTTTTTCTTATTCCAAACTCCCAATAGCCATCTTCAAATCGACCTGATATATCAATATACCTAACACCACAAACCATGCCCTTTTTAATTGAGTCATACTTTCTTACTTTCCATTTTGACCTAACACAAAAACCCCCTGAAAATATATCATCAAACTTTATAGGCATTTTATTTTTTTTAGCAAATTTAATTGTTTCTTTTTCGTCCCAGTCCCATCTTGAGTCCGTTATAGCATTTTGAAACTGTATTATATCTCCTAA
>CAYXUX010000127.1:0-5745 GCA_964468275.1 uncultured Clostridiaceae bacterium | reverse complement strand
ATGTTTCTTAGCCAATTCCACATAATCCAATGCCCTTTTTTTATGTTTTTCTATCTCTTCAAGTGATAGCTCCTTCACTACCTTTGCCGGTGTACCCATCACTACCGTATTGGAAGGTATTATTTTACCGGGAGTCACAACAGAACCTGCTCCGATTACAACATTGTCACCCACTATTGCACCATTTAGTATTATGGCACCCATACCGATTAGAACATAATCGCCGATAGTACAGGCATGAATTATCACGTTATGCCCTGCGGTAACATAATCCCCAATAATAGTTGGGTAATCTTCAGCTATATGTACAGTACTATTATCTTGTATATTTGTATTTTTGCCTATTGTAACGTAATTGTCATCGCCTCGAATTACCGTTCCATACCAAATATTAGCATTTTCCTTTAATTCGACTTTTCCTATAATCGAAGCATTTTGGGCTACAAAACAACTTTTGTGTATTTTAGGTTTGTTACCGTTATAATCAATTATCATATAATGCCTCCTATATATATAAATTTATTAACTGCAAATCAATTTAAATATTAAAACCTGTCGGGTTCTCCTTGCGTGAAAAACTACCTGCGGTTTAAAAATCTGCTGCACCTATATTTAAAATAAATTATAGTCTTGGTATTAAAATGTGTCAACAAAGTCACTTTTCGGCAACTAAAAAAACTCATATTCATATGAGTTTTTTTATAAATATTGTTATTCTTCAACTACATTTTTTCTATTTCAAGCAACTGCTCTTTCATCTTCAGCCCACCCCGATAACCTCTCCATTCTCCTCTTTTTCCAAACATGCGGTGACATGGCACGGTTATAAGCACCGGGTTAGCTCCTATAGCGGTGCCGACAGCACGCACGGCATCAGGTCTGTTAATCCTTTCCGCAATCTCTGTATATGTGGCTGCTTTACCAAAAGGTACTTTTAATAGTTCATCCCAAACAGTTTGTTGAAACTTAGTTCCGCGTAAATCCAATGGTTCTGTGAATTCTTTTCTCCTTCCATCTAAATAATCAATTAACTCTGATTCATACGGTTCCATAGCATCTTTATTCTCTATTAATTCATTATTGGGAATGTGTTTCCTGACCCACTCTGTTAATTCTTCAAGTGGTGCGTCCGGGGAACCGACATAGCATAGCCCTTTATCGGTAGCAGCGATATTTAATTTCCACGATCCATGATCTAATAAGGTCCAATAGACCTTTTCTTTTTGATTTTCAGCCAATATTTTCACCCGCAAAATAATTTTTGATAAAGTTTTATTGCTTTTTGTAATATTCCCTATATTATAAAAAGAATACATATATGTGAGAGATTGCTGATAGATACATGTTTTCCGGAAAATGTCATTCTGAACGCAGTGAAGAATCTTGTTTTTCCAGCACATTAAAATCCTTCGCTAACACCTAGGATAACAATAAAGTTGCTTTCTCAGTGGTCTCTTATGACGTTGCATTTTTTAGTTTTTAAAAAATCACCTGCAAGCCTTAAAGCGGTTAATCACACTATAATGAAAAATTATTTTCTATTATAAATTGTTTTTATTTTACTTACCGAAGCGATTCTTTCTTCCGCCAGCCTATCGGCTGCTTTGTATGTCGGAATACTATCTCTTTTAGCTATCTCAAATACTTTTTTACAGGCATCATAAATTTTTGCAGTGTTCTTCATAGCATTTTCTTTGTCATACTCGCGCCCTGATATATCATCAATTATATTAATCACGCCGCCGCTATTTACCACATAATCCGGAACATAGAGTATTTCTTTTTTTTCTAGTATGTCACCATGTCTAGATTTTTCTAGTTGATTATTAGCGGAACCGGCAATTATTTTACATTTCAGTTTATCAATTGTCGCATCATTTATTATTGCGCCTATGGCACAAGGTGAAAATACGTCACATTTCACACCGTAGATTTCATCAAGTCCGACCGGAATTGCACCCAGTTCTGCAGCGGCTTTATCAATCTTTGTCTGATCTCTTGAGGTTACATATAATTTGGATCCCGCTTTATAAAGCAACTCGGCTAGACGTCGTCCAACTGCGCCCAATCCCTGAATGGCTACTGTTCTCCCTTTTAAATCATCGTTTCCATAAGTTTCATTTAAAGCTGCCTGTATTCCCTTTAAAACCCCGTAAGCTGTTATCGGCGAGGGATTACCGCTTCCCGTTTCCAAGCCCACTATATAATTCGTTTCACAATTAACATATGCGGCATCTTGTTGTGTCATATTCATATCTTCGCCGGTTATATATCTTCCATTTAAGCCTTCAACAAACCTGCCAAAAGCCCTAAATAGTTCTTCACTCTTTATCTTTTTAGGATCTCCGATTATCACTGCCTTCCCACCGCCAAGGTCTAATCCCAAAGCTGCATTTTTATATGTCATGCCTTTAGCCAGTCTTAAGGCATCTTCTATTGCTTCTTCATCAGTCTTATAATCGTATATTCTGGTTCCACCTAACGCAGGACCTAATGTAGTATCATGAATAGCTATAATCGCCTTTAATCCGCTGCTTTTATCCTGACAAAACACTATTTGCTCGTAATCATATTCCTCAAGTTTATTAAATATTTTCATCAAATACACCTCCTTAGCACGAAGGGACAGTTCTTGCGTGCTATTTTATCCGCAGCACGAAGGGACAGTTCGAAGCCACCGTGGAATACATATTCTTCTAAAAATGTCATTCCGAACGCAGTGAGGAATCTTGTTTTCCCGACGCAGTAAGATCCTTCGCTAACGCTCAGGATGACAATAAAGTAGCACGAAGGGACAGTTCTTGCGTGCTATTTTATCCGCAGCACGAAGGGACAGTTCGAAGCCACCGTGGAATACATATTCTTCTAAAAATGTCATTCCGAACGCAGTGAGGAATCTTGTTTTCCCGACGCAGTAAGATCCTTCGCTAACGCTCAGGATGACAATAAAGTAGCACGAAGGGACAGTTCTTGCGTGCTGTTTCATCCGTAGTATTTACCGGTTAGTTTTGTTATATCAATACGCATAACTGCAGTTCCTTTTATCATGTTGTCCGGAAGCTCTTTGTTCGTCAAATCAGGCGTATATTTCTCTATGATTTTTTTTAAAACATTTGTTTTTTCTTCGTTATCTGATACAGCCTTTGCATTGCCTGTAATAATTATACTTTCATATTTTGTATTGGTATCACAGGGCTTGCCTTCTTCATCAAGCAGTAATCCTTCCATTTCATAAATTGAAATTCCCACTCTGCTATCCCGGGTTATGTTTTCAAGCTTCTGCCCTTTGGGAAGCCCATGAAAATAAATCACATCATTCCAATAAATAAAATGAATTGGTGTGCAATAAGGCGTGCCGTCGGAATTTATTGTTGCTAAATTGCATGTTTTTGCACTATGTAACAGTGAATTTACTTTTTCCTCATCTAAGGGATGTGTTTTCATACGATTTTGCATCATATCTCAACCCTTTCATATTTATTTTCTTCAGCGGTTAAATAAATACAACCTACTGCTATTATTTATTTCCATAATAACAGAAGGTTGGAATTTGTTCAATAATGTCAAACCTGTCAACTGCTTTTCACAAATCTATGTGCCCTTAATAAATATTATTAACACTTTTTGTGAACTCCATTATATTCCTGACTGTATATCTTAGATTGTCTTCCACATGATGTTTGGACTCCGAAAATGGTATTGCCTTTCTATTTATGGTAAATATTCCTGATATACCATAATCAAAGGCACTGCCAAGCTGGTCATCCTGCGCTTGTCCGGCGATAACACAAAGGGGAATGTTTTTTTCTTTTGCATATTTGGCAATACCGTATATAACCTTGCCCTCTAAGCTTTGCCCATCAATCTGCCCTTCTCCTGTTATAATAAGATCAGCATCTTCTATGATATTGTTAAACTTTATTGTTTCAAGTATCATTTCTATACCGGAAATCAAGGATACACTGAGGACTGCATTTAGTCCCGCACCAATGCCGCCGGCCGCACCTGCCCCCGAGAGCTTTGATACCTGCTCTTTGCCGGGTATTTTTTCAAATAAGTCGCCAAGTGACTTTAAATTATTATTCAGCATTTTTACCATTTCATCGTCCGCGCCTTTCTGTGGAGCAAATGTATATGCCGCTCCTTTAGAACCATAAAGTGGGTTAGTAACATCGCACATGGCATAAATTTTAATATCAGATATACTGCTGTTTCTATGGGATGTATCTATTTTTACTATCTCGTCAAGGGTTCCGCCGACAGGTATAAAGCTCTCATTCTTATTATTTAAAAATTTTACCCCGAGGGCTGCCAAGAGTCCGCAACCGCCATCGTTGGTACAACTGCCGCCTAAACCAATTATTATTTTTTTAGCACCGGATTTGGCTGCATGCAGTATCAATTCCCCTACACCATAGGTAGTTGTTTTTGACGGATTTTCTTTCCCTGATACCATTGGCAATCCAGCCGCCGCAGCCATTTCTATTATGGCCGTTTCACCACCGTCAATAATGCCATAGTATGAATTAATTTTTTCAAAATAGGGTCCCGTAACTTCAGTATATATTTTTACTCCTTTGACAGATAAAAGAAATGAATCTACCGTTCCTTCTCCGCCATCGGCAATGGGTATGGGTATAACTTGGCTCTTGGGAAATACTCTTAATATTTCATTACCCACTATCTCGCATATTTTTATTGCACTTAGTGTTCCTTTAAAAGAATCAGGAGCTACGACAATTTTTTTCATTGCATACCTCTATATCATTTTTATTTATTTACGACATTAATAGGTTTTCCGTCCAAAAATGCCATTAATGTTTCTTCCACAAAATTCATCAGCCTTATTCGTGATTCCTTCGGCGCCCATGAAATATGGGGAGTGATAAAACAATTCTTTGCTTTCAATAATGGATTGTCTCCTTTTATAGGTTCTGTAGACACAACATCAATCCCTGCCGCATATACTTTTCCGCTGTTTAATGCATCTTTTAAATCTTCTTCTACTATAAGCTGTCCTCTGGAATTATTAAGAATGATTACACCATCCTTCATTTTGGCAATAGACTCTTTATTGATCATGCCTTCAGTAGATGGAAATAAAGGGCAATGCAGTGCTATTACATCAGCTTCTTTGTAAAGTTCATCAAGGTCCGCATATTTGCAAGTCTCACTCTCCAACTCCTTGTTTTTATAACTATCGTTTGCCAAAACATTCATCCCTAAAGCTTGGGCTATTTTACCCGTAGTCTGCCCTATGCGTCCGAAACCGATGATGCCCATGGTTTTGCCGGCCAGTTCTATCAGAGGATAGTCCCAAAAACACCAGTCTGGATTGGCCTCCCATTTTCCGTCATGCACAGCTTTATCATGGTGCCCTATATGGTGACATATCTCTAAAAGCATTGCTATGGCGAACTGCCCTACGGAAGCTGTCCCATAGGTGGGAATATTTGTAACAACTATACCTTTCTCTTTGGCAAATTCTATATCTATCACATTATAGCCTGTAGCTAGAACCCCTATGTATTTAAGGTTTGGTGCTGCATTTATATTTTCTTTTCTTATGGGAACCTTATTGCATAAAACTATTTCTGCATCCTTTATCCTTTCTGTTATTTTTTCTGCCGGAGTCCTATCGTAAAATTGCACTTCTCCCAATTTTTCAAGCCATTCCCAGCTTAAATCTCCCGGGTTTAATGTATAACCGTCCAGTACTGCTATTTTCATAATGATCCTCCTCCT
>CAYXUX010000126.1:0-5832 GCA_964468275.1 uncultured Clostridiaceae bacterium | reverse complement strand
GTAAAACTCACTAAAATTTAAGCCCCGGTTTTTATACCGGAGCTTAAATACTTAGATGGGGGTTATACATTTAAGGATTGATATTTCATTTTAGTTGCCTTACCACCTCTAATATGTCTTTCTGCTTTATTCTTATCCATTATTTCCTTAACCTGAAGTGCCACCGCCGGATTAATCTTAGGCAACCTTTCAGTAACATCTTTATGTACCGTACTTTTGCTTACGCCAAAGATTTTCGCTGCATCTCTAACTGTCGTCCTGCTGCTTATTATATACTTTGCTATTTCAAGCGCTCTCTCTTCAATGTAATCCTTCAACTACTATACCCCCTTATCGGTGTCTTTTTTACATTAATATGCGAAAGTCTAATAATATAGAACATTTTATTAAACCACACCCCTAACGATTCAAGGATTTCTTGGGCAGATAGATCTTGGGATCCAAGTACACCCCATCTTTTAGTACCTCAAAGTGTAAGTGCGCTTCTTCCGCTATTTCCCATAAAGCTGTTCTTCCAACACCGGATATTATATCTCCCTTTTTTACCTTCTGTCCGATAATCACCATGTCCAGTGTAGACAAGTTACTGTATCTAGTGGTTATTCCGCTTCCATGGTCAATAGCAATAGTCATACCCCATTGAGGATCATTTGCAATTTCCGATATAGTCCCATCCATTGCCGCTCTGACTTGGCTTCCTTCTTCAGACTTTATATCCAAACCCTGATGGGTAGTCCATAAGTCTAAAGTTTTCGAATATACCAGCTCTTCACCGGAAAAATCTAAACATATAGTACCAAATACAGGTGTCAGCATAGTATCCATCTTTGGTTCTTCCATTTTTATTGCCGGTATAACTGTAGTATCTTTTGTTAATTTAGGTTTAGGCGGTTCATTTTGTGTAACCTCTTTAATGTCCGGTCCCGGTTCATTCACCTCTTCTTCCACATTCTCTTCAATAATGCTTATGCTGCCCTCTTGAACCTTAGGTCCTTCTCCCAAATCCTCAAATTCATCTATCTCTTTCTCAAAATCTATCCCTGCCCACTTATTATCTAAATAAGATTTATACTTCCAGGCACCAAAAGTGGCTAACATTGCAATTATTATGATTACAGCAGTAACAATAAATTTTTGTTTTAAATAAAGATCTTTAAATTTCATTTATGACACCTCCAACAATATTATTGCCGGAGTGAATAGAAATAATACAAAAAAAAGAAAGCTTTTACATTAAACTCTCAATATTTGCAATCTCCACACCTTGGTAATAGTGTCTGACAATACTTCTATAATCATATCCGTTTTCTGCCATGCCATTAGCTCCGTATTGACTCATGCCAATCCCGTGACCGTAACCGATTACATAAAAAATTATTTCATTTTTTTTAATATCAAAACTAAAATTTGATGAATTAAGTTCAAACCTTTCTCTTATCTCTCTTCCGCTAAATATTTTATTCCCTATCTGTATTTCTAAAATTCGCCCTCCTTCGCTTCTATTTAAAACTTTCATTTCATTGATCAAACTTTTTTTAGTCACTGCTACACCGCTATCCATTTCTTTAAGTCCTGATATGAAGTCATCAATAAGAATATTTTGCACGCTGACAAGCTTTGGAGAGCTTTCTTCAAATTCTGAAACAACCGATCTTAAATAAGGTACCTTGTCTGACCACACATCTTCGGAATTCTCGGTTTTTCCACCGCTGGTAGAGTGAAATACCGCATCTATCAAATGCTCTTCATATACAATTATTTCACCTTTGGTAGCCATTACTGCTTCATAAACTTTTTTATATCCTTTTCCCGACTTCTTGGGATCTTTATATGCTTGACAATGAGCATAGTCTGTACAAATATCTGCCCCTTCATGATTAGTACATCCTTTGCCCCCAAATTGCCTCATCCTTATAAGTGTGTATGTTCTTGCCGCTAAAGCTTGCGCTTTTAATGCTTCTATGTGAAAGGAATCCGGCATCTCCGCAGACACGACTCCAATTATATATTCTTCGAGACCTAGCTTTACTATTTCATTTATATTGCAATCATAAACATTTACTACAATTTCGTCGTCTATAACAGGTTCCTGTATCTTCGGTCTTTGACAACTGGATATTAATGCGGGTATGGTAAAGAACAGAAACATCATTGAAATATAGAGCACTACTATTTTTTTCAAATCTACACCCCGTTTCATACGTCTTTCATAAAGCTTGCCATAGGTAAATCAATATATTATCTCTAGAATTTAATTCTATTGTTTTGTCTATATATACTATTTTTATATCTAATTTAATATGCTTAATTTATTTCTACAAAGTATTGCCCGGGAAACAATATGTCAAAATTTATTGTCGAAATATATGGTATTGTTATTATTGAACACTGTAGTTTTGTGTATTAAAATGGAATACATAAAGAGGTATGAGTTAGGTAAATGTTATATATTTAAACAGTAAAAATTGTAGATAATTATAAATATTTGTTTGCAGTGAGGGGGGATAATATTGACTGAAAAACATATCTTACATAAAAATGAAACTCTGATAAGAATAGAAAATTTGCGTGATAAACTTCATTTACTAATAAATGAATTTGGAATTGATAGCAATGAAGTGCTAAAATGTAGTATTGAATTGGACGAGCTAATTTTTTGTCTCAAAAAAGAACAAGAAAAGGATAAGGAATCCTCTAAGAATACTGATTAGGGGGTTTTTATTTTGGGTAATTGGAATAGGGGCCCCGAGCAATCGGTGCCGGCACTACTCCACATCGTCATTCTGGAGAGCTTGCGGAGAAGAATCTTAAAATTTCGATTGTAGAAGACTCTTCGCTATCCCTAAGATGACAGTGGTGTAAAATCTTTTGGTCTTTCTTTTAATATTTTAAATCTATATAACAAGCTATCTCTGATCCTTTCAGATGCATATCCGTCACCGTAAGGATTTACGGCATTGGACATTTTCTCATACTCTTCTTTATCATCTAAAAGCATAGCAGTCAATCCGAATATATTTTTGAGTTCCGTTCCTGCAAGTTTCAAGGTCCCATATTCTATCGCTTCCGGTCTTTCCGTTTCCGCTCTTAATACCAAAACCGGTTTACCTAAAGAAGGTGCCTCCTCTTGAAGCCCTCCGGAATCCGTGAGTATTAGATAAGATTTATTCATTAAATTATGCATTTCAACAACATCTATGGGATCTATAAGGTGAATCCGATCTTGGCTTCCAATAATTTTAAAAACGATTTCTCTTACGGATGGATTCATATGCACAGGATATACAACCTCTACATCTTCATATTCTCTTACAATATTTTTAATAGCATTACAAATGTTTTCCAAAGGTTCGCCGATATTTTCACGTCTATGAGCAGTGACAAGAATCACTCTTTTATTAAAATCAACCTTTTTTATCAAAGGGTTTTGAAAAAGATAATCATTCTTTATTGTCGTTTTCAGAGCATCAATCACTGTATTCCCCGTTATAAAAATGCTGTTTTCATTTATATTTTCTTTCAAAAGATTCTTTTTTGAATTATGTGTAGGTGAAAAGTGTATATCCGCAAGACTTCCTGTCAGTTTCCTATTTATTTCTTCAGGATAAGGGAAAAACTTATTAAAAGTTCTGAGACCCGCTTCAACATGGCCTAACTGAACCTTATTATAGTAAGATGCCAATGCACCGGCAAAAGTAGTGGAAGTATCTCCGTGAACCAAAACAATATCGGGTTTGGCATTTTTTATAATATTATCTATTCCTTTTAAAGCATTGACAATAATGTCTATAAGGCTTTGCCTTTCTTCCATAATATTCAAATCATAATCAGGCTTTATTTTAAAAATATCCAAAACTTGATCCAACATCTCTCTGTGTTGTGCCGTAACACACACCTTTGATTCTATATATTTATTTTTTTGTAAAATATTTACTAAAGGCGCCATTTTTATTGCTTCCGGGCGTGTTCCGAATACTGAAAGTATTTTAATCATAAAATCCCCCTAAAAAAAGCACGGCCTAATGGCTGTGCTAGGATTGCTGTTTGGATTGAATCATTCAGGCATCCATCTTATTCTTATTATCTTTATTATAAGACTTTAGATATTTAAATCCCATAAAAGTAACTATAAAAACCATAAACACAAGAAAATACAATGTTCTTTGTCTTACTTCAATAATTGCAACTGCTCCGATACCTAGAACGGCACTCAAGGAGTACAGTGTCAATACCGCTTGTTTTTGACTATATCCTTTTTCTATCAATTTGTGATGAAGATGGCCGTTATCTGCTTCAATAACGGATTTGCCGTTTGAAAATCTTCTTATCATTGCAAAAGCAGTGTCAATTATAGGCAACCCCATCGCGAATACGGGGACTAAAATAGCCAATGCCGTTGCGCTCTTTAAAACTCCGATTGCTGATATAACAGAAAGCATGAAACCTAAAAACATTGCTCCGGTATCTCCCATAAAAATCTTTGCCGGATTAAAATTATAGGGAAGAAATCCTAAAGTTGACCCTGCCAAAATAGCTGTCATTACCGGTACATACTGTTGCTCGGGCCCTAAAAGTATAGCCGCGGCAAACAAAGTCATGGAAGATATAACCGATACTCCTGCTGCAAGGCCGTCAAGACCGTCGATTAAATTAAAAGCATTGGTAAGACCTACTATCCACAGTAATGTTACAGGGTAGGAAAATACCCCCAACTCTATCCATTTCACTCCCGTTAAAAAAACCAAAGGATTTGTAAATCTGTTAATTCTAATACCGCTATAAATAACTAAAAAAGCCGCTAATATTTGAATCGCAAGTTTAGTTTTGGGGGATAATGGTTTGATGTCATCAAAATACCCGCATGCTACGACTACAGTAGCTCCCATTATTATACCAAAAATCTTTTTATCTATAGGTATAAATAAAAAAATACTTATCATTGAAGCAAAATATATTGCCAGTCCGCCTAATAAAGGTGTGGGTTTTAAATGAATTCTTCTATCATCTTCCGGTATATCTATAGCACCGATTCTGTCAGCCCATTTTTTGGCAATGGGTGTAGTTAAATATGCTACCACAACTGAGAAGAAAAATGCCATCATATAGTTTCTCATTTAATCACTCCCGAGTATAAAACTAAAGAATGTCCCAATATAATAATATTAAATCAAACAAAAAATAAAGTCAAACCTGCATTTATAAGGTTTTTATAATCTACTCATTATTATTTTTTGCTTTTTTTCTAAAAAAACTTATGTAAAATTTTCTTTTTTGTTTTTTTAAACAAGCTATCGGCATCTAATCACATACCGCAAGCTGTGAGTCCCAAGTCACGACTTATAAGTGCCAAGCACTCCAATTAATCAATTATTCCGTTTTATTCAAACTTCGTTACTTCAATAGCTGATTCTCGTATCATCTTTATCGCCAAATCATCGTTATAGTCTTCTCTCAAAACTATCCTTTTTATACCTGCATTAATAATCATTTTTGTGCAAACAATACAAGGTGATAGAGTTGTATAGATTGTTGCCCCGTCAATAGCAGTTCCAAATACGGCAGCTTGAATTATTGCGTTTTGTTCAGCATGCAGACCGCGACAGAGTTCATGCCTTTCTCCGGATGGTACATTCAGCTCCGCTCTTAAACAGCCGGTTTCTGAGCAATGTGGCAAACCTTTTGGAGCCCCATTGTATCCCGTTGATAATATCCGGTTATCCTTGACAATTATTGCACCTACTTCTCTTCTCAGGCAAGTAGACCGTTTTTTGACTATTTCTGCAATTTCCATGAAGTATTCATCCCATCCGGGTCTAAGTTCTATTCCCATAT
>CAYXUX010000125.1:0-5863 GCA_964468275.1 uncultured Clostridiaceae bacterium | reverse complement strand
ACGGATACAGTAAGCGTAGAAGGAACAGTGACTGCAGCTATAGGGGACACGGTGACGGTAAGTGTTGCAGGACACGGGTTTACAGCATCCAGTCTGACAATTAATCTTGATGATGCAAATCTGACAAGTACCGAATTCAACTTTGATACCTCACAGATGAAACAATATTCCTTTTATATTGTCAATACAGGTACTGCAACAATTTCTGCAATGCTGGAAGTAAGCCCTACAACCACTGAAACCTATTATACACCGGATAAGTCTGCGGAAATCACGTTGACACAAGACGAATCAACGGTATTGGTTCCTGCATTCTTTATGAATTATACCAGAATTCAGGTTGAAAGCTCGGAAACTGCAGTAGCGGAAGTATACTTCAACGGACAAAACTAGCACGCAGGTGGGATAATTTGCAGGTGGGTTACCACCTGCTACATATGGAAGTATTATATAACAGAATTAGTATTATTCTTGATAAAAAGTCTATGTGAGGTGACCTAAATGGGAAAATCATTAAGTGTCTGTATGATAGTTAAAAATGAAGAAAGAAATATGGAAAGGTGCCTGCAGAGCATTCACCATATAGCTGATGAAATAATTGTAGTAGATACAGGCTCTGTAGATAATACGAAATCTATCGCTTCGAAATATAATGTCAAAATTTATGATTTTCAATGGGTTGATGATTTTAGCAAAGCTAGAAATTATTCTATTGAAAAGGCTAATTGTGATTGGATTTTAATACTGGATGGTGATGATGAGTTTGAAAAGCGCGATAGCAGCCGATTGTTGGAATTGATTAATAGAAAAGATGCGGCGGATATATACATTTTTAATACGATTTGTTATGTGGGGGAAAAAGCAGGTAACGAAAGAATCTTAAATGTGAATATCAGATTGTTTAAAAACATTCCTGAGCTTAGATATCAAGGACGAATACATGAATCTGTGGTATCTAAAAAACCTGATACAAAAATGGAAACTGCTGAAATAACCGTATATCATTACGGATATTTGAATGTTTATGTAAAAGAACAGGAGAAAAGAAAAAGGAATATGAGGATTTTAAAAAAACAGCTGGAGGAGCAACCTGAAAATCCTTATTTTTTATTTTGTATGGGTAACGAATATTTTGCATTGGGTTTAGCAGAAAAGTCCTTGGAATACTTTAATTTATCATTTGAAAAATGCAACAAAAAAGATATATATGTACCAAAACTGTTGATTAGAATTATAATGGCATATCAGCTCCTTAAAGACTATAATAGAGCAATTTTTTATATAGAGAAGGCTTTATCCTTATATCCTAACTATACTGATGTCGAGTATATAAGAGGTTCCATTTATCATAGCAAAGGCATTGTCACAAAAGCCATAAGATGTTTCAATAAATGCTTGGAAATGTCTGAACCGCCGGCAGTATTGAATTTCATTATAGGCGTGGGAACTTATAAAGCCCACTATGCATTAGGATGTATATATCACCAAATAGAGGACTATTCAGAGGCACTACTGCACTATAATCAAGCCTTACTTATAAAGCCGGATTATTATGATGCTATTTATTCAATAGGCGGGGTTTTGGCTGTAACATCTGCTAATAATAGTGAGTTTAAAGAGAAATTATTGAAGTTTTTTGATACCAATATGCCAAATAACTGTGCAATGATTGCAGATATCTCTTATTTACAAAGAAAATATGAAATGGCCATAGAATTTATAGAAAAAGCAAAACAAAAAGGTTTGTATAATGAAGGGTTGGCTTTATTAAAGGCTCAAAGTTACTTCTATTTAAGAAAATATGAAAAAGCTGTTGGGGTATTTTCCTCTGTGAGTAATGAAAGTAATCACTATATTAAAGCAAAAACCTATCATTGTCTAAGCCTTTTGTTAAGCGAAAGGTTCAAAGATGCGGAAAAAGCTATAAAAGCCTTAGAACAAGAAGAAGACTTTAAACTTAAGCATAAGGTATTTAATTGTTTGGCTTCTATCTTAAGTAACGGTGAAAAGGTTATTTTTGATGAGGAACTAAAGGCTTCCGATGATTTATTAAATGTCATTTTTGAGATTCTTGATTTAATTCTAGGTACTAAAGAATTTGACAAGTTTGAAAAGGCTTTGGAAATGTTAAATTGTATTGAAAATGATAAGGCATTGCTGCTCCTCGCGAAGCTTTATAATAAACATGGCTTTATAGAAATGGCTTCAAAGGAAATTATTCGTTCAATAAAGATATTCAATAAGGTGGATGGGGAAGCGGCTTTCATATTGAGTAAAGGCTTTTCCATTATGAACAATAAGAAAAATTCCTTTTAGAATTAATGAAGGGGGTGAAAAAAATGATAATAACAAAAAAAATCTTTTCTACGGCAGATACCTATATAGATTCTAATGATCCTGATGAAAACTTTGGCAGTTCATCTAGAGCATGGGTAGGTACAATGGATTCTGCTAACGAATATAAATATCTTATAAAATTCAATTTAGATAGCATTCCTTTTAATGCAGAAATACTATCCTGTACTTTGAGGCTATATGTAGATTCTGTTCAAAATGAGAATATTGAGGGAATTTTCACTTCTTATCTAATTGATTCGGATTGGAGCTATGATACTGTTACTTGGAATACACAACCGATGATAAATGGGGCAGCTCATTCTCCGGGAATAGCTGTGGGAGGAGTTGGCATGTATTCATGGGATATTACGAATTTGTTTGAAGAATGGTTTAGCGGTGATTCTATTAACTATGGGCTTATGCTGACGGATGATGAACAATTGAATGAAGATAATAAAAGGCTGATAAGCACGAGCTACACTTCATGTACCTATGGACATTGCAAACCTTATGTTGTTGTTCAGTACAGGCTGCCGTCTTGTTGCTGTTCCTCTTTTATAATAGGAAAAAAATTTACCGAACAATTATTTGACGTTACGACAACCGGGGAGTATCAGACTACCGACGGATATAATGCTTCACAGCAGTTTAATACAACAATATTTGTGAAAAATACGGGATTGAATCCCGCAATGGTGTTTGTCGAGGTAAGCCCGAATAATGTAGACTATATTGTTGACAGCATTGTATATGAAGTTGCTCCGGGGGAAATCATCCCCCTTGTGGCTATGTATTTTGCGAAATATATCCATCTGGCATATAAATCAAAAGTTACAGGCGAAAACACCACCTTGGAAGTTACAATACAATCACAAGTGTAAGCGTTTATATTAAAAGCACGTAGTTTCATTATGGCCCTATGTATCCCCATATCTTTATTACTAAGGATATGGGGATTTTACTTCGCGAAAATTGTTAATGAAAGGTATGCAGAATATGATTAGATGATATAATTTTTTTTACAAATAGTGTATAGTTTAAAAATTTCTATAAACAATAGTATAGAAGCTTTTTTATTTTGAAATTCATTTTATATTCTATTGCTATGGAAGTTATAGTCAGGTGATTCCTTTAAAATAAGATATATAATTTAAAGGTGCAATTTGTATGACCGCACTTTCGTATAGAATTTGATAAATATTTAATATAAGAAAGTAGGAGGTATAATAAATGTCATTTATGGAATGGGCTGAAGTCATAGTCTGGGATTATATGTGGGGCACACCAATGGTAGTGATAGTGTTGGCTATCGGGGCTTTTATTACTATCAAGTCCGGTTTCTTTCAGTTTCGTCATTTAGGTTACTCGTTGAAACAGGCTTTTAACAAATTTACTGAAAAAGACAGTGAAGGTTCAGGAATCGTTTCATCTTTTGAAGCACTCAGCATAGCTATAGGTACTACTGTAGGAGTAGGAAACATTGGAGGAGTTGCTACTGCTATAGCAGTAGGGGGACCCGGATCAATATTTTGGATGTGGGTTGCAGGAATCTTAGGTCAAGTTATAAAGATGGCTGAAATATCATTGGCCGTTCACTATAGAACAAAAAACCCCGATGAAACTACTTATGGCGGACCTAATTATTATATGCAAAAAGGTATTGGTGAAGAAAAGAACATGAAGGTACTGTACAAAATTCTTAGCCTCCTTTTTGCATTTGGTTTTTTAATAGGCTTTTTTATTAATATTCAAACTTACACAGTAGCTGAGGCTATTGGATATACTTTTGATGTAAGCTTGATTACAGTTGGCGTTTTATTCACAGTCGTCTTATATATTTTGATAGCCGGCGGTCTTCCTTCATTGGGACGAATTGCCGCAGTATTAGTGCCTTTTATGTGTATTTTTTATATACTCGGTGGTTTATTTATTATTATAAAAAATATAGGCGAATTGCCACACGCTTTTGGCCTCATATTTGGTACGGCATTTTCCGGAACTGCGGCACTTGGCGGGTTCGTAGGTGCATCTTTTTCACAAGCTATAAAAATCGGGATGGCACGTTCTGTTTTCAGTAATGAAGCAGGTTGGGGAACCTCACCAATGATTTATGCTTCTTCAAAAACCGATCATCCTATGAAACAAGCTATTCTAGGAATATTTGAAGTATTCATAGATACAATAATTATATGTTCTATAACGGCTTTAATCATTATTATAACAGGAGAGTGGTCCTCGGGTTTAGATGGTGCTACACTGACTCTAAGTGCATTTGAAGCCGGATTAGGTAGGCTTGGAAGGGTAATACTTGCAGTAGGGATATTCTTATTCGGTGTAACAACTTCATCCGGTTTATTTGTCCAAATGGAGGTAATAGTAAGATACCTTATAGGGGAAAACGAGAAAAAAGACTTAATACTGACACTATATAAATGGCTTTATCCAATCCCTCAATTGGCACTGGTGTTAATAGCTGTTTATTATGAATATCCCGGTTCATTAGTTTGGGTATTTTCAGATGCCTCAACAGCATTACCCATATTTGCAAACCTTTTGGCACTGCTTATTTTAGCACCTAGGTTTGTTGAACTTCTAAGAGATTATAAAGCTAGGTATATGGGGATAGGTGAGATAGATCCGAATTTTAAACCCTTTTATCATGATAGAATCAGAGAGAAATAAAGTATAAAATAATAAAATTAAACAGCATAAAATAGGAGGACGATATATGTTTACAAATGTAATAGTAAGAAAACCGGGTAGATCATTGGTTAATGGCATAACTTCCGAAGACCTAGGTAAACCGGATTATGAGAAAGCACTAAAGCAGCATGAAACTTATATTGGAGCTTTAAAAAAATGCGGTGTAAAGGTAACTGTTCTTGAAGCGGATGAAAGATATCCTGATTCTTGTTTTGTAGAAGACCCGGCAGTAGTGACTAAAAAGTGTGCTATAATAACAAATCCTGGAGCATCATCAAGAAAAGGTGAACAAGTAGAAATAAAAAAAGTTTTAAAAAAATTCTATGATGAAAAGAATATAGAGGAAATAAAAGATCCCGGTACCATTGAAGGCGGTGACGTAATGATGGTAGGTGACCATTTTTACGTGGGTTTATCTGCTAGGACAAATGAAGAAGGGGCAAGACAATTTATAGAAATTTTAAATAAATACGGCTATGACGGAACAATGGTCCCATTAGAAAAGGTATTGCATCTAAAAACCGGATTGGCATACCTAGAAAACAATAATTTACTAGTTGCAGGGGAGTTTGTGGATAGTCCAATTTTTAAAGACTTTAATAGAGTCATAATTGATGAAAGAGAAGGCTATTCGGCTAATTGCATCTGGGTTAACGGTACTGTACTGATTCCGGAAGGCTATGGAAAGACTAAAAAGGCTGTAGAAGAACTTGGGTATAAAATTATTGAAGTCGACACTTCAGAATATAGAAAAGTTGATGGAGGCCTAAGCTGTTTATCATTGCGATTTTAGAATTTAGGGTCGGTGTAATGCTGACCCTTT
>CAYXUX010000124.1:2727-5866 GCA_964468275.1 uncultured Clostridiaceae bacterium | reverse complement strand
TATACTTTTCACCTTAATTAATATATAGTTAAAAAAATATTTATATGATATTATTTAGTGAAGCAGCAAAAGTTATGATAAACGAAAGGAAGAGTGACGTTTATGAATGTTGTAGATTCCAAAAATAATTTTATTTTTTCGGGATATGATACCGTAGAACTGGCTAAAAAATATGGTACGCCGCTATATGTTATATCAAGAGATGTTATTAAAAACAAATGTAAAGAGATAAAGAATGATTTTTTATACAAATATGATAATACTAAAGCTGTATATGCCGGGAAGGCCTTTTTGACTATGGTGATGTGCAAAATAATTGAAGAAGAAGGCCTTGGATTGGATGTAGTGTCCGGCGGAGAATTATATACGGGAATCAGAGCGGGTTTTCCTATGAAAGACGTAATATTTCACGGAAATAACAAATCTGCAGATGAAATAAAAATGGCTATAAAAAATGATGTTGGGAGAATAGTAATAGATCATATGGATGAAGTTTCAATGATAGAAGATACTGCTTCAAGCTTTAACAAAAAAGTAAAAGTACTGATAAGGGTTACGCCCGGTGTCAACAGCAATACGCATAAATATATAAGCACAGGACAAAGGGATTCAAAGTTTGGAATTCCGGTGGACAATATTAATGAAGTAGTTTCAAAAACACTTAATTCTGAACACATTGAGCTAATGGGTTTTCACTTTCATATCGGTTCCGGATTATATGAAAACGATTCTTATATATCCGCCGTAAAGGCTCTATTAAAAATAATGAAAAAAATCAAAGACGATTTGGGGTTTATTACAAAAGAGCTTAACACAGGCGGCGGCTTTGGTATTTACTATACAAAAAAAGACTGCGTGAAACCTATCAGCTACTATACTGACAGTATAATGGAAACCTTGTATAAATATTGCAATGAGTTGGACTTGGATATACCTGCTATAATAATTGAGCCGGGCAGGTGGATAATCGGAGAAGCGGGGATTACGCTTTATACAATCGGCGCAATTAAGGAAGTTCCCGGTATCAGAACTTATGTAAGTATTGATGGCGGACTGCCGGATAACCCGAGGCCTGCGCTATATGAAGCAAAATATGAAGCTGTTATCGCAAATAAATTTAAAGAAAAACGGGAAAAGGTAGTTACTATAGCAGGAAAATGCTGCGAAACAGGAGATATACTGATTCATGATTTAAGTGTTCCTAAAGTCCGCAAAGGTGATGTTTTAGCGGTTTTAAGTACTGGAGCCTATAATTATTCCATGGCCAGCAATTATAATAAACTGCCAAGACCTGCTGTAGTTTTATTAGATAAAAATAGGGACAAAGTTATAGTTAATAGGGAAACATACGACGACATATTAAAAAACGAAAATATAATTTAAAAAGAAGTATCCATAGCCTGTGGATACTTCTTAATTAAGGCAAATCAATTGCTTAAAAAGGTACTAGGCCTTTAGTCTTATACACAAACTGTTAGTATCCTGTGCATAACTTATATATAGATGTTTGCTATAAACCTATGCACCCTATATTGTGGGAGTACATACAATATAGTATAAAATCCCTACCAAAGCCGTCTATAGTTAAGAGCAGGAGAGATGTAAATGTTGTTCGATGTATTTCTTTGGAATAAATCACTTAAACTTAAGGTTCATATAGATGAGCTGATAGCAAGAATGTCGGCTTATAACATTAAAGAAAACTCATACCCTGAAATGATAAAATGTTTCGCTATTATGGCACGAACGGAGTTAGCCAGAAAGATTAAAATTTATGGCGGGAGCGGGTGCGGTAAGAATAAAGGTTGTGAAATCTGTACAGAACCGGGACATTGCTTGGAGTACGGCATACCGAATATGGACATACCTATAGATGATATTCCTTTAAGTATTAAACAAGCTGTTAAAGAAACAACGAATAAAATTATTACCTTT
Source organism: uncultured Clostridiaceae bacterium (assembly GCA_964468275.1). Lineage (GTDB taxonomy): Bacteria > Bacillota > Clostridia > Lutisporales > Lutisporaceae > JAAYKT01. Next base: position 3,931 of record CAYXUX010000124.1, on the reverse strand, counting down.
GAAGGAAAGCCAATAAAGCCATACTTTCATTATAGATGTGGCGGCGCAACAGAAAATTCGGAAAATGTGATAGGAAATAAAATAACTTATTTAAGAAAAGTATTTTGTAAATATTGCAGTGAAGTATCAGATAAAGATAAGGATAAATTTTTTACTTTAGAAGAGTTGGAGAGCATGCTGAATATAAAGATTACCAAGCCAAGAAATGAATATTATAATATTAACGGGATATTTGAAAAAGTAGAGGTGGACGAAGAAGGAAGAATTAAATCAATGAACGTAGGCGGAAAGAAGTTCAAAGGGACGGAAATTATGAATATATTAAATCTCAATTCTACCAGATTTAATTATATGCCTGTAAGATTTTTAATATCTTGTATAGGAAAAGGCCACGGTTTAGGCCTTTGTTTAATCGGTTCGGAAAAGATGGCTGAAATCGGAATGGGGCACACTGATATATTGAATTATTATTATACCGGAATAGAAATTGATGAAATGCAATTGCCGGAAAAAGATAAGCCTCTAAAAGGACGAACTATTGTACTTGATGCTGCTTCCGGTATAGGCGATAAAAATGAAGCTGAAAGTGTAACAGGACTAAAAGAAGGTGAAGTTAATTTCCTTATTGTTTCTGAGCTTAGTAAACTTCTATCGAATAACGGAGCCGAAGTGTTTTTTACTAGAGACAATGAAGATCATATAGTCTTATCAAAGAGAGTAGAAATTACAAATTCTAAAAAACCGGATCTTTTTATTTCTATCAGCCAAAATACATTTCCAAACGAAACTGCTTCAGGTACGGAAATATATCATTATAGGGAAGATAATGAAGGGAAAGAGCTTTCAGGTTTTTTGATGGAAGAGTTATCAAAACAGCTAGAAAGTAACAGAAGAGGAACAAGAGAAGTAGAATTTTATTTGCTTCGAGAAGTTAGATGCAGTGCTGTTTTGATTGAACTTTTATATATGACAAATCCAACTGATGCAGAAAAACTTGCAAATCCTCATATGCAAAAAAAAGCTGCCGCAGCAATATATGAAGCTGTTAAAAGATATTATACAGTCCAAGGGTGCTAAGGTACTCCCTTGAGGTTAAGATTTTTCAGTTGCTACACTTCTTCGCAATGACAGAATCGCGTTTGGGCTACAAGTTGTCGAGTTACTTCCTTGAGGTTAAGATCCTTCGCTATCGCTCAGGATGACG
>CAYXUX010000124.1:0-2627 GCA_964468275.1 uncultured Clostridiaceae bacterium | reverse complement strand
CCGGGCTAGCAATATATATAAAAGACTGAGAAATAACGAATTAATGGGAGATAATCTAAAATCACGTCTATTCGTCACTTTTTATGCATGTAAATACATTTGACTTAAAAATAATCAGTCTGGTATAATATTTGTTTCGAATTTGACACATTCTATAATATATGTTAAAATATATTGTGTTTGGAAGGTAGGTGATGTTTATGGCATCAAGAAACACCCTATCCCTTATTAAAAGGAATGTGGATAATCATGTAGGCGAAAGAGTAGTCCTTAAAGCAAATAAGGGGCGTAAAAGAATATCCATTAGAGAAGGGATTATTGAAAAGACTTACCCAAGCATTTTTGTGGTTAGAATAGATGGGGATGTAACAGAAGATGCCGGAAGGGCTGTTTCTTACAGTTATTGCGACATTTTGACCAATTCTATAGAAGTATTTTTGCATAAGGATAATATGAAAATCGGGTGTATGTAAAATAACTAAATAGAAAATAAAAAAAGAATCTTTGATAATAACGCTATAGGCTTATACCTTGGGAAATTTACAAAGGTTCTTTTTTTATTTTTGTCTTATTAATAAAATTCACCATATCTTCCGCAATTTTTAGTGCTTCCAGACCATTCAATTCATTGCTGATAGGTTTTATACCTAATTTCAAACATTCTAAAAAATGTTTAATCTCAATATATAAGGGTTCTCCATCTAAGATAATTGATCTGTTTTCACTTATAATATTGTAGCAACAGCTTTGAAAGTTTTTGTTAACATTCATTTGTTTTATCCTATCAACTTTATATTGCAGAAAATCAACCATTATATCCTCGTCAGCAGTATAAATCGATAAACTGCGGATTTTTTCGCAGGAGGACCTGCTTGCATTAAAAGTTGCTACAACATCGTTTTCAAACTGAATTATTGCCTGTGCCGAATCTATATTTCTATCACTGGTTGCCGCAAAGAGTTTGGTAGGTTGAGCATTAATTATGCTCAAGACTATATCAATATCATGGATCATCAGATCTATAATTACATCTACATCAAAGTGGCGATTTTTTTCAAACTTACTGATTCTTTTTAAATTAATGTGCTTTATTTCTTTACCTGTAAGATATTCTCTAATATATAAGATTACCGGATTAAATCTTTCTATATGTCCTATCATACAAATGTTATTCTTTTTTTTCAAAAGTTCAACTAACTGTTCGGCATCCTTTGTTGTCGCAGTCATGGGCTTTTCGATGAAAATGTTTTTATTATGCTCAAGACACTTTTTAGCAATTTTATAGTGCGTCTGTGTCGGTGTTGCTATTATTATCGCATCCACTGATTCAATTATTGAATCTATATTAATGTGTTGTTCGACATCATAAATTTGAGCAAATTTTTGCATGAGTTTAGGGTCAGTATCAAAAATTGATATTGTTTTAATATTTCCTTTGAAACTGTTTAAAACTCGAAGATGATGTTTTCCCATTTGTCCAAGTCCGATTATTCCAACATTCATTATTACACCCCGCATCTATAGCTAGTATATAATATGAATGCTTTTGGGATTTGCTATATATTAATTTAAATTTGCTGCTTTAGCGGCACATCTTTCATGTATTTGGCGGGGTTACCGCAATGAATTTCATTCTTGGGAATATTTTTTGTTACTACACTTCCTGCGGCGGCAAAACCGTTTTCATATATTATTACTTCGGGTAATATGGTCGCTTGCGCCCCTACCCTGCCTCCTTTTTTTACTGTTACACCTTTAAAGGTTACACCGTGTTGGCGTGCCGCATACCTATCATTGGTGGTTACAATTCCCGGTGCAATAAATGCATAATCTTCGATTTCAGAGTAAGCAGTTATATAAGCATTGGTCTCCAGCTTGCAAAAAGCACCGATACTGCAGCAGTTTTCTATTGAAACACCTCTTCCGATTATAGTGTTATTATCAATGGTCACATCTTCTCTAATACTTGATAAATCAGCAATAAGGCATTCCGAACCTATAGAGCAGCCTCTATATAAAACAACGAAATTACCTATTATGCAATTATCTTTTATAATACACGGCTCCAGTTTACCACTAATATTTAATGAACTTGTTTTAACTTTCATGGGCAGTTTTCCAATAACGGTATTATCGTCTATTCTAATGTTATTGCCGATTTGTGTATCATTATATATAGTAACATTATTTCCGATTATGACATTATTACCGATTAAGACATTTTCCCCTATCATGGAAAACGACCCCATCTGAAAACAGTCACCAATTTGTGCACTTTTTGAAATCACACTTCTATTTTTCATACTCTCCTCCGTTATATTAAGTTTATATATTCTATTAAAAAAATTTTAGATATATAACAATAACCTTTTTACAGGCTTGGACATAGTATGGTATGGGAAGAAACAAGCTATAAAGAAGGGAGGTGGGTAAATGCCTAATTTTTTAGTTTTTAACGATTCTGCAGAAAATCTAAAGATGCAATCCTATGGTATAACTTCAGGGGGAACGGTTACAGGAATATTAGTAGAAAGCGACGGTACAGTCCAGGTAGGCGGAAGTATAACCGCAACTATAACCGATACTGTTATGGTATCGGGAGAAGTAACTGTAACGGCAAATGACTT
>CAYXUX010000123.1:1451-5936 GCA_964468275.1 uncultured Clostridiaceae bacterium | reverse complement strand
TATTGATTCCTTTTATTGAATCTGCGTTTTTATATGATGAGAAAAGAACAACTCTTGGAGAAAATGTATCCCTACTATTCTCCATATTTGAAATAAATATACTAGGCGGCTTGATGAAGCAATGTTTTTAGTCTTCCTCTTATAAGTATTACAGACGACGAAGTATTAAATGAAAAGATTATCAGGCCGTTAAAAGAACTTTAAAACTGTCGGGTTTATATGGCAAGTCTATTTCTTACTCTTGATAAATTATATATTTGTGATACATTAGCTTTATAAGTAGAAGGAGGAATCAAATAACTATGAAAAAACTTCTTTTAAAAGGGTTATCTTTTTTTATAGTAGCAGTGTTATGCTTATCGCTGTTGCCGATTACTGCATTTGCGTCTAATGGTGATTTTGACATTAATGAAAACGGTGTTTTAGTAAAATACAAAGGAAAAGGCGGTCATGTTGTAATTCCTAATAATGTGACAAGTATTGGTGATTATGCCTTTACGGGCACCGGAGATTTAACAGGTATAACGATTCCTAATAGTGTAACAAGTATTGGCAGGGAAGCTTTTTCCTATTGTACGAAATTAGCAGGTATTACAATCCCTAACAGTGTAACAAGCATTGATTTGGAGGCGTTTAAGTACTGCAGAGGCTTAACAAGCATAGTAATTCCCAATAGCTTAACAAGCATAGCGAACTTATTTTATGGATGTGAAAATTTAAAAAGCGTGACAATCCCAAATAGTGTAACAAATATCAGCGGCGCGTTTCACGAATGCAGAAGTTTAACAAATATAAAAATACCGGATAGTGTTACAGTCATCGGCGACGGAGCATTTTACGAATGTAGAGGCTTAAAAGATATAGTAATCCCCGACAGCGTAACAGCTATTAATGTCGGTGCCTTCGCCTATTGTATGGGTTTGACGAGTATTACAATTCCCGATAGTGTAACAACCATTGCCGGCAGTGCATTTTATGGGTGTGAGAACTTAGAAAATGTGACGATTCCGGAAAGTGTGACAAGCATCGGTTATGCTGCTTTTTTTAGAAGCTATTTTACACCAAGTGTTACAATTCACGGTGTTGCGGGTACATATGCTGAAACACATGCCAAAGAAGAAGGGCATATCTTTAAAGCAATAGCCGCCCCTACGGCAAAACCATCCAACAAGCCCTCGGCTTGGGCTGAAAAAGATGTGACGATGGCTATTAATTATGGATTCGTGCCTACATATTTACAGACAAAATATACACAAGCAGCAACCCGTGGTGAGTTTGCCGCTCTTGCTGTTACTTTATATGAAAAAATTACAGGCATGGAAATAACAGGGCGAAAAGCTTTTAGTGATACTACAGATATTAATGTAGAAAAAGCGGCGGCGATAGGTGTTGTTGAGGGTGTGGGGGATAGCAGATTTAATCCTAATGCGGGATTGACTCGTGAGCAGGCGGCAGTTATGCTTTCACGGCTTGCGGATGAAACCGGTAAGCCGTTGGCGCAGCAAAGTCCGTCTTTCACCGATAATAGCAGTATATCGTCTTGGGCAACAATCCATGTCGGCCAGATACAAAGAGCGGGAGTAATGGGCGGCGTGGGTGATAATAAATTTGCCCCCAAGAATGCATATACGAGAGAACAAAGCATTATAACAATATTGCGACTCTATGAGGTTTTGAAATAATAAAAAAGAAGAAGTAAGATGATGAAATATATTTTTTGAAACAGAAATTAAGGGTATATGACCTAAATCACTTTATATGCTATACAAAAAAATTAAAGCAGGAGGTATATGGGATGGCCTTATTTGGAAAGAAGAATTGTGATGTATGCGGCGGGAAAATAGGTTTATAGCTATGATTTTTGGATTACCGTCAATGTGAATCATCCTTATTTCAATGAAATTAAATTTGGAATCAATGACGGCAGTATTGAAGTGGAGTCACGTGGCACCCGGTTTTCCAAGACCCTTGGGCTTAGTGGAGTGATGAAAAAGGGGGAATATAATGAAAAGGAATAGAAGTCTAAAACGTAAAAAAGTGTTATTTATATTGATGGCTTTATTCATGGTATTTTTTATTACATCATGTAATAAAGGGGCTTCAGTAAGCCAAGACCCTTCCATAGATACCGTTTCTATAGGGGAACAAGATGAGACTCCCTTGCTGAAGTCTGATGAACCTATTATAGTAGAAGACGTGGAAAAGTTGATAAAGATCCGGATAGAGGACGGAAATCCTTATATAAGTTTTAATCGCCAAGCTTGGATAGATATCCACGATGTGGAGAAGTTGGGAGAAGAGTATATTGGTGAATATATGAAAGTGGATGATAGAGAATTGTCTATCAAGACTTTATCCGGCAAAGTGTTAGATGCCGCCATATTGAGGTTAGATGCACTGGATAGCTTTAAGATTTTGGGTTTTACCGACCTAACAGTTTTTTTACTTATGGAGAATGGTACCGTAGAGTGGTTTGTTGCACCCCCCAGAATGCTTACTGAGGAAAGCAGTGGTTGTGACGAATATGGCGAAAGTCTAAAGGTGCCTTGGCTTAAGGACATTGTGGAAATATATTATGATATAGAATCAGAAGGTATTGGAGATATGACTGTCTTTGCCAAGGACAAAGACGGGCTCAATTATGATTTGAGAATACCCTGCAGTTTTTATTGGAACCTTTATTATTCTTGGGAGTGTGTGTTGGTTTCGCTGGATGACGATTACGGGGATTTTGTAGGTATAATGAATTTTGACGAAGAAGGTAATTTCAGTTTTAAAACCGGTTACAGAGAAAGCGATGCTGACGAGTCCTATAGCGGAACCTATGAAATTTCTTTAGATGATGAGTTTAGCAAAGGATATAGAAAAAGAATGATTAAAATTGATCTTTTACTGGATTATTCAAACTGGGAAGGCAATATGTCACCGGAAAAAATAAGGGGTATTTACTTTGCTAAAAGTGTTGATGATGAAAGCATTACTCTTCGGTTAGAGGATGGGGATCCCTTGGTCGGGGATATATATGAATATATTTTTACTCCTCATGAATACAAAGGTGAATTATAAATAAGTCAATAATATAAAAATATGTTAAACTAAGAATAAAAGTAAAATAAGGGAGTGATCAATGTGGGTATATTTAAAGCAGGTATAGGAGCCTTTAGTGGGGTAATGGCGGATCAATGGCGTGAATTCTTTTATTGTGAGTCCATTCCCGTGGATATATTGGTGACAAAGGGGCAAAAAAGAACAGGAGGCAGAAGCTCCAATGTTAAAGGCGAAAACAATATCATATCCAACGGCTCGATAATAGCAGTGGCAGACGGACAGTGTATGATCATTGTAGATCAAGGCAAGGTAGTGGACATCTGTGCCGAACCGGGAGAATTTGTTTACGATACGTCTACTGAGCCATCTTTGCTTTATGGAGGTCTCAGCGAAAATATTAAGCCGGTTTTTGCGCAAATGGGTAAGCGTTTTACCTTTGGCGGTGATCCCGGAAAGGATCAAAGAGTTTATTATTTTAATACAAAAGAATTGATAGGAAACAAATACGGTACCCCGAGTCCTGTACCTTTTAGGGTAGTGGACGAAAGGGCAGGTATTGATATTGATATAGGGATAAGATGTTTTGGTGAATACAGCTATAAAATAACTAACCCAATGCTGTTTTATACCAATGTTTCCGGCAATGTAGAAAAGGATTACAACAGAAGCGAAATAGACGGACAATTGAAATCAGAGCTTATGACTGCATTACAACCGGCTTTTGCAAAAATCTCCGGGATGGGGATACGATATAGCGCACTGCCGGGGCATACGGAAGAGCTTGCCAAGGCACTTAATGATGTGCTATCGGCAAAATGGGGAGAATTAAGAGGATTGGAAATAGTCTCCTTCGGAGTCTCATCTGTAAAAGCATCTGATGAAGACGAGAAGATGATTAAGGAGTTACAAAGGAATGCTGCATTTATGGATCCTACCAGAGCTGCGGCACATCTAGTGGGTTCACAGGCGGCGGCTATGCAATCTGCAGCAAGCAATCCGACGGCGGGACCTGCAATGGCATTTATGGGAATGGGAATGGCACAAAATGTAGGAGGAATGGGTGCTCAGAATCTATACAGCATGGGACAGCAAGGTCAACAAGGACAACAACCCCCACCACAGCCTCAACCGCCTCAACCTACACCACCGTCACCGGCAGGGGTAGCAGGCTGGATATGTGGAAGCTGCGGACACCAAGGCAATGAAGGGAAATTTTGTGCAGAGTGCGGCAAGCCTCGACCGGTTATGGAAGGCTGGAATTGTTCCTGCGGCTCAATCAATAAAGGCAAATTTTGCTCTGAATGCGGTAAACCAAAGCCCGCAGATGCACCTTTATATAAATGTGATAAATGCGGATGGGAACCCAAGGACCCAAAGAATCCACCTAAGTTCTGCCCGGAATGCGGCGATATATTCGATGAAAAAGACCAACAATAG
>CAYXUX010000123.1:0-1351 GCA_964468275.1 uncultured Clostridiaceae bacterium | reverse complement strand
GGACGGTTTTTTTGTGCTATTTAATTATCTATAAAAGGGGTGATAAAAATTAGTGGGCAAGTAACAAATTATAAATGTCCGTCTTGCACGGGTCCCCTGAAATTTTCTTCTGAAAGCGGTAAGCTGGAATGTGAGTATTGTGAAAATATTTACGATGTGGCAACTATTGATTCTCTTTACGAAGATAAGGGAAAAGCCGCCGCAGGGGCCAAAGAGCCCGAATGGAATATTGGTGAAGCAGGTTCCCCTTGGAGTGAAATGGAAGCCCAAGGGCTAAAGGTTTATAACTGTCCTTCCTGCGGAGCGGAGATTATATGTGATGAAACAACTGCTGCTACCAGTTGCTTATATTGCGGAAATCCAACAATCGTACCGGGGCAATTAGGGGGCAATCTAAAACCTGATTATGCCATTCCTTTTAAATTAAACAAGGAGGCGGCCATAGAGGCTTTGAATAAGCATTATAAGGGCAAATTTTTATTACCTAAATTATTTAAAACGGAAAACAATATTAATGAGATAAAAGGTATATATGTTCCCTTTTGGTTATTTGATTGTGATACGGACGCATATATAGAATTCAGAGGGCAAAAAGTACGGGTATATAGGAGCGGCGACTATGAGATTACCGAGACATCACATTATAAGATGACACGTGAAGGAGAAGTATGTTTTGAAAAAATTCCTGTGGACGGCTCCACAAAGATGGCTGACGAATATATGGATGCCATAGAGCCTTTTAACTATAATGAGTTGGTACCATTTTCAACAGCTTATTTACCCGGCTATTTTGCAGATAAATATGATGTTGATGCGGGAGAAAGTGTAGAAAGAGCAAATGTGCGCATAAAAAACAGTACCATCGATACTTTCGCTTCTACTTTACAAGGCTATACAAGCTGGTCGGTGAAGAATACTGATATTGATATGAAACATGGCGATGTTAAATATGCATTGTTGCCTGTTTGGTTGCTTACTACCAAATGGAGAAATAAAATCTATACTTTTGCCATGAACGGACAGACGGGGAAGTTAATTGGAGATTTACCTTATTCTAAATTGAAATTAATGGCTGTGCTTTTTGGTACCTGGTTTGGTTCAACGATGTTAACTTTATTAATACTAAAAGCCTTGGGCATGGTTTAGGAGGTGCCGTGATGAAAAAGAAAATTTCTATAATAATTTTATTATTGGTTTTATTCAGTATAATAATGCCCTCACATATTTACGGTGTTTCCGGCGACCTTGATAATGTTACGGATGCGGCAGGTCTGCTTAGCGAGAATGAACGGCTTGATTTGGATAAGAAGGCTGCGGAGCTTTCTGAGCTTTATGAATGCGATATAATAGT
>CAYXUX010000122.1:3884-5947 GCA_964468275.1 uncultured Clostridiaceae bacterium | reverse complement strand
TTTTAAAGATGTATAATAAAAAAGATATATTATAGTTATAATAATAAAAAGAATTCACAAAATTTATTTGACAAATGAAAAAATATGTATTAGTATGTTTTTTAATGAATTGAATATGGAAGTAAAAACTGATTTGCTTATCCAGAGAGGTGGAGGGACTGGCCCAATGAAACCCGACAACCGACATTCTCATTCGAATGCACGGTGTCAATTCCTGCAGGATTCATAAATCCTGAAAGATAAGGAAATAGCACAGGCTTATTATATTTGTATAAAAATAGCTGCTTTTCTTTATCGAAGAGCAGTTTTTTATTTATAAAAAAGTCGAATACAAATATGGCGACAAATTTAGAAAAAATAGGAGGGAACATTAATGAAGACATTTGAAGAAATCAATGAAAAAATCCAAAAGGGGAATGCAGTGGTTGCTACAGCGGAGGAAATCCTCGATATCGTGGGGGATATGGGTATGCGGGAGACCGCAGAATATGTAGATGTAGTAACAACAGCAACCTTTGGACCTATGTGCTCCACAGGGGCTTTTCTAAATTTCGGTCACGCTGATCCGCCAATAAGGATGGAGAAAATTGTACTGAATAATGTTAATATATGCGCCGGTCTTGCGGCTGTGGACGGATACATCGGTGCTACGGAAATCTCGGATGATTTAGGCATCGAATACGGAGGAGCCCATTTGATTTGTGATTTGATTGACGGTAAAAAAGTTAGGCTTCAAGCCTTTGGTAAAGGTACGGATTGCTATCCGAGACAGGAAATAGACACATATATAACCTTGGATTCAATAAACGAGGCATATATGTTTAATCCCAGAAATTGCTACCAAAACTATGCCGCAGCTGCAAACACATCAGATAAAGAGCTTTACACATATATGGGAGTGTTGCAGCCCGGATTGGGAAACGTGAATTATTCTACAACAGGAGAATTAAGCCCTCTGCTCAATGATCCTTATTTGAGAACGATAGGCATGGGCACAAAGATATTTCTGGGAGGAACTGTTGGATATGTTTCTTGGCAGGGTACCCAATTTGTTACTGAAAAACCCAGAGGAGAAAACGGTGTGCCGCTATCCGGGGCTGCTACCTTGGCCTTAATCGGGGACTTAAAAGATATGAGTACCGAGTTTATACAGCCTGCGGTATTTGAAGGCTACGGGACATCTATTTATGTGGGAGTGGGTATCCCTATCCCGGTCTTGGATGTGGAACTTTTAGAAAATTTGATAGTTAAGAATAAAGATATTTACCAATATATAGTTGATTACAGTAAGGACGGTAAGCCGGCTTTGGGAAGCTGCAGCTACGAAGAATTAAGAAGCGGAGAAGTAGTATTGGAGGGTAAAACCGTTAAAACAGCTCCTTTGTCCAGTTTATACAAATCAAAGAAGATAGCGCAGATGCTTAAAAGCTGGATAATAAAAGGAGAGTTTACTCTACAAGAGCCAATAAAAAGATTTCCTAAAGTAGAAGCATTAAAGAGTTTGAAAGTGAGAAATAGCTAAACAATGGCTTAACGATTGGTGTCATCCTGAGGCTTCAGCCGAAGGATCTTCCTTTTCGCGATGTGTAAGATTCTTCACTAACGTTCAGAATGATAATTTCGACCGGCGGCTAGGATAATCGAAAGGAGAAGACTAAATGAGTAAAATTTATATAGATGCATATAAATGTGTCCACTGTGGTGCATGTACATCAATATGCAAAAATAATGCATTAACTATAGATAAAACCAAGTATACCTTAAGTTTCAATGAAGAAAAATGTATAGGATGTGAAAGATGTATTGACGCATGTCCTCTTAGGGCGATAGCCGTAAGGGTGGAACTGAGGTGGTTATGTGTTTGAAGCCAGGAAATACAGAGAACAAATGAAAACAGAAGAACTGCAAACCTTCAACGTAACCATGGAAGAATCAGATTTGCAAATATCTGCTGAATACGATTTGGTGATAGAAACCAAAATGTTGCTATCAAAATACAGAAACAAAATAATTGATTATATAAAAAAGCATCCGGAATTTTTATCTTCTTTGGAGCCATTGAG
>CAYXUX010000122.1:2450-3784 GCA_964468275.1 uncultured Clostridiaceae bacterium | reverse complement strand
GGTACGGTAGGGCATTCCCTTAGCTTTGGTAAAGCAGATGCGGCCGTTATAGTTGCTAAAGACGTAGTTATAGCTGATGCGGCGGCAACAGCTACGGCAAATATAGTAAAATCCGCTAAAGATATAGAAATAGGATTGGAAAAGGCTATGTCAATCCCGGGAGTAGACGGGGCAGTTATTATTGTAGATGACAAGATTGGGGCTTACGGCCTTGTAAATATAGTTAAGCTGTAAAATGAAAGGAGATTAATGATGAAAATAAAAGAATTATTTAAAAATAAACCTGTAATATCCTTGGAGATTTTTCCTCCCAAACCGGAATCACCTGTAGATACAATATACAAAACTATAGATGGATTATACGATTTGAAGCCTGATTATATCAGTGTTACCTATGGTGCAGGGGGGAGCAGTAAATCCCATACATTGAAGATTGCGGATATAATAAAGAATAAATATAATATTGAAGCCTTGGCACATTTAACTTGCATTAACTCCGCTAAAGAAGATGTAGATAACGTATTAAAAGAGTTAAAAAGCTATGGTGTTGAGAACGTTCTGGCTTTAAGAGGCGATATACCCTTAGATGGAGAATTTGATATTAATGCAAAAAGGGATTTCACATATGCAAAAGACTTAGTAAACTATATAAAAGAAAATGATGATTTTTGCATAGCAGGGGCTTGTTATCCTGAAGTTCATATAGAGTGTACGGACAGTAAAGAAGATTTGAAGTACCTCAAAGAAAAGGTTGATAATGGAGCTGACTTTCTAATAACCCAACTTTTTTTCGATAATAATTTATTTTATTCCTTTAAAGAAAAGGCTGATGCAATAGGAATAAATATTCCTATTTCTGCAGGTATTATGCCGGTAATAAATAAAAAGCAGATAGAAAGAATAACAAGCCTTTGCGGTACTTCTATTCCTTTAAAATTCAGACGTATACTTGATAAATATGAACACAACCCGGAGGCACTTAAAGAAGCCGGCATAGCATATGCCACTGAGCAAATAATTGATTTATTATCCTATGGAATTGACGGTATTCATTTATATACTATGAATAAACCCGAAATATCACGAAAAATATTCAATCAAATAGAAAGCATCAGATCATATTTTAAAGAAGACAAGGAAGATATTATTGCTGTGGCTGTTGGCTCGTAGGTCAGCGAGTCGTAAGCCAGTAATATTTACTGTAGTCCATAACCATAGCTTGAGGTTCCACCATCAGAACGTAAGACTCTTCGCTGTCGCTCAGAGTGACAGTGGGGCAGATGAGCATCTAGGTAAGGGCAGAATAGCAGTTTTGGAGCTGTCATCCTGAGGCT
>CAYXUX010000122.1:0-2350 GCA_964468275.1 uncultured Clostridiaceae bacterium | reverse complement strand
GTCATCCTGAGGCTTTAGCCGAAGGATCTTAACCCCATAGAGGTGACCCTAGCAAACCACGGTATGTGGATTGTAGCCAGAGGCCAAAAACAATGAAAGTGTGATAAACGATGATTAAAAAACCGGATTTGAATAAAATTTTAATATTTGACGGGGCCATGGGCAGTCTCCTTCAATCCGAAGGAATGAAAGCCGGCGAATTACCGGAAAGCTATAATATCAAAGCACCCGAGATTATATCAAAAATTCATAAAGCCTATTTAAATGCGGGGGCGGATATAATACTGACCAATACCTTTGGTGCCGGTAAATATAAACTGCAGGGCTCCGGTTTAACAGTGAATGAAGTTGTCAAAAACGCTGTGGCAGTGGCAAAACAAGCTGTGACGGATGTCACAAATCATATCGCCGAGGAAAAATACGTAGCCCTTGATATTGGTCCGTTGGGAGGGCTTTTGGAACCTAATGGCGATATAACCTTTGAAGATGCCTATAAAGCTTTTACGGAGCAGATTATATCGGGCACAAATGCCGGTGCCGACCTTATACTTATAGAAACTATGTCGGATATCTATGAAGCAAAAGCTGCGATACTTGCAGCTAAAGAAAACAGCAATCTACCTGTGATATGCACCATGACCTTTCAAAAAGACGGTAGAACCCTTACCGGTACAGATCCTATTACTATGGTAAATGTTCTGGGCAGTCTGGGAATTGATGCCTTGGGCATTAATTGCTCTTTAGGTCCCAAAGAAATGTTGAATATTGTTGAAGAAATTTTAAAATACTCGCAAATCCCCGTTATAGTGCAGCCTAATGCCGGATTGCCTAGGCTTTTAGACGGGCAAACTATCTATGATGTGGGAGCGGAAGAATTCAGTAAATACATATTAAAAATGGCACAAATGGGTGTAAACATTGTTGGCGGTTGCTGCGGTACTACACCGGTGCATATAAAAGAAATGAAAAGACTATTGACGGATTTTACTCCAAAATACAAGACAGCAAAAAAAATTACCGCTGTCAGCTCTTCGACGACCACAGAAATCCTAAATGACAAGGTTAAAGTAATAGGCGAAAGGATAAATCCTACAGGGAAAAAACTCTTTAAGCAAGCATTAATAAATGGTGATATGGATTTTATTCTCAAAGAAGCTTTAAATCAGAAAAAAGCCGGTGCCCATATATTAGATGTAAATGTGGGCTTACCTGAGATAGATGAAAAAGCCGTCATGATAAAGGCAGTAAAGAAAATTCAAAGCATAGTTAATATACCTTTAGTAATAGACAGCAGCAGACCGGACGTATTGGAAGCTGCAGCAAGGGTTTGCAACGGCAGACCTATATTTAATTCCGTAAATGGAGAAGACAGTGTTATGGAGGCCATATTTCCCATTGCAAAAAAATATGGCTGTCTACTTATTGCCTTGACTTTGGATGAGAAAGGCATTCCCAAAACAGCACGGCAAAGGCTTCAAATAGCGGAAAAAATAATAGATAAAGCCGTAGAATACGGTATTGACAAAGAAGATATAATAGTTGATTGCCTTGTCCTTACCGCTTCAGCACAACAGAGGGAAGTGCAAGAGACGATTAAAGCCTTATCCCTTGTTAAAGAAAAACTAAATGTGATGACTACTCTGGGTATAAGCAATGTGTCCTTTGGATTACCTGCAAGAGGAATTTTAAATAGAACCTTTCTCGCTATGGCATTGACGGCGGGTCTTAATGCCCCTATTATAAATCCACTAGAAGAGGAAATGATGAACACCATCAAGTCATTCAATGTTCTTTGGAATTTGGATGAGGATAGTAGAGAGTATATAAGCAAATTTGCGGATTATAAGCCTGAGAAAATTATTAATGACAGCAAAAGCAAAAATTTGCAAAAGGTAATAATTGATGGAATAAAAGATGAGGCCGCTGCACTTACATCAGATTTATTAAATCATAAAAAACCTTTGGAAATAGTGGATGAGTATTTGATTCCGGCCTTGGATATAGTAGGTGAGAAATATGAAAAAGGGGATATATTTTTACCTCAATTAATCCAATCAGCCGAAACGGTTAAAAGAGCCTTTGAAGTCATAAAGGGCAATATGATTGAGACAGGACAAATTGATTCAAATATGGGAAAAGGTAAAATTGTTATCGCCACTGTAAAAGGAGATATTCATGATATCGGTAAAAATATTGTAAAAATATTATTAGAAAATTACGGTTTTGAGGTCCATGATCTGGGTAAAGACGTATCCATAGATGAAATCGTAGAGAAGGTAAAAGAGACTAACGCTTCATTGGTTGGTTTAAGTGCCTTGATGACCACTACCGTGAGGAATATGGAAGAAAC
>CAYXUX010000121.1:3169-5952 GCA_964468275.1 uncultured Clostridiaceae bacterium | reverse complement strand
CTTTATCCTTAATGATAGTGCGTTCCTGCCGTTGGACTTTTACCTTCATAACCTTCTTGCCGGACTTAGCAGGACGTTTTGCAATAGTGTATCCTGCCTCTTTCAAAATCTTATGGCAGGCTTCGACCTGAACATCGCCAGGTTCGTAAACATCTTTCTTTTTACCCCGGCTTCGTGGTATAAACTTAGCTTTGCCCCGGCTTTTATGAACCATTTCTTTTTTAGATGTAGATTGCCCGGCAAATTTTTTCGCAAGATTATTAAATTCCTTATCACTTAATCTTGTTAATGTTGCATCTTCATCGTCTGGATCAAGCGTATTCAACATTTTCATGTGAATAGATGCTAATTCATTCTTATCTTTAATTCCGGTTGCCTTACTTATCATTGTACGAAAATCATCTTTTTTACTTTTAGCCACTGGCCTTTTAACCTTTGATGGTCTTATTTTTTTAATCTTGCCAGGCTTTTTGATTGCATCCGGGTAATTCTTTTCTGTTAAAGAATAGAGCTTATCAAAGTTATCCTGAAATATATCAACTAATTCAGGATCGAAATTTTCTGTATCGTCTTTGATAGCTTCAAATTCGCTTTTGTATTTGTCCGGTAATTTAGATGTATCAATCCTTGCGTACCGTTCTTTAATGCTTAATGCCATGATTTTAATTATTTATAGTTTCTAATTCAAGTATCCTTATTCTTTGTTGTTGGGCCTTGGCTTTTAATTGAGCTTTTTTGACTTTAAATTCATTCCCCTTTGGTTCAGTATCA
This sequence comes from uncultured Clostridiaceae bacterium, assembly GCA_964468275.1. Taxonomy (GTDB): domain Bacteria; phylum Bacillota; class Clostridia; order Lutisporales; family Lutisporaceae; genus JAAYKT01. Next base: position 5,181 of record CAYXUX010000121.1, on the reverse strand, counting down.
AAATATCCACGTCCTTCGATAATTTGCTCACCACCTTGGTCTTTTACCTCCATTGTCACCCCGTCAATAAGCCTGTAACCAGCAACCTTGTCTTTTAGCTTTAAAAATCCATTTATACCCATCTTATTTGCCTCATTGATGACTTCCATAGGCACATAACGTCCTTCATTCTGCGGATTCTGATAGCGTTTCAATACCCTTTCCCTGCTTACCTCCGGTGGTACCTGCATATAAATAATATAGATTTTGTAACCTAACTTATTTAAATCTCCAATTAAAGGTAAATAATTTTCTGCCCGGTTCATTGTGCCATCCCAAAGAACATCATATAAACATGGCTTGCCTTGTGATACGTCCTGTAAAAGCCTTCTGTAAATATCCTGTGTCTCCCTGTGAGTTGCCTTTGAGTTCCAACCTTCATATTCCGGTAACATTGCCCTTATCTCATCAGCATCAATCTTAAAGATTTTATCCTTTGTTAAAAATGGTGCATACTTTTTAAGGTAGGTTGTCTTCGCAGAACCTGGGACCCCACCCATTAACACCGCAATCGGAGGCTTGCCGTTTGTTATTACACATTCTGCCCGTTCCCTTAATTTACCTATGATCCTGTCATGAATTTTCAGCCTTTCAGGTGTGTAATTACCATCAGCGTCAATGTGCATGAACTTTGTTTCCGGTATATCCTTAATACATGCTTCCAGTTTGCGTATCCCTGCTTTAGAAATATCCCTCATCCCTTCTTTTGTCATCGGGGGACAAGTGGATTTAGCCAATCTTATTGCCTCTTTGGATTTAACAGGTTCGGCCTCACGTTTTATACCTAACAGGTGATTTAATGATTCAAATTCCTTAACCCTTTCGTCCACTGTAGCAAAGCGGATTTTCTTTTCTTTGCGTTCTTGTTCAATTTCACTGGCTCTGTTATCCAGATATTCAGGTGAATTTATTCGTTGAATTTCTTCTTTAATTTCATTTATTTTCCCTTGCTCGCCTTCTATAAAAAATTCAACTGCACCTATACTTTCGTCAATACCATATTTATTTAAAAACTTTTCTTTTGCTTTTTTAAGCATAGCAACACTGCCTTTCATTTTACCATAATTCCAAGGCTTTTTAAGTTCTCCATTATAGTTAATAAAGTCATTTGAATACGTATTTATTCCGTATAAAAGAGATTTTACTGATTTATCCCCAACCTTACCACTTTCAAGTGCTGATTCAAATGTTTTTACTTTTATTTCTATGCTACTACCTATTTTATCAGGTGCGATACGTTCAATAATTTGAGTAAGGTCTTTATCAAATTTCTCACGTGTACGCATAAAATCAATAACATTATTTGCCGTTTGAATATTGGTCTCATGAAAAGATATATTTTCTTCAATCTTTGTAACATCTCTTTCGCTTTCCATTTCAGCAATAACACGTGGATTGGTAACAAGTGCCATTTTTTGTTCCTGTGGATCCAACTCATCAATAGGCAGTACATTTGTTTGCCCGTCATAATTCCATATTGAATTTATCCGGCTTGTCTTTTCTTCTAACTTTTGAAACATAAAAATATCCATACTGTCTGACATAAGCGGTAGGACAATACGAACATTTTTAAATGTATTACCTTGTCTCCAAACACGTCCCTCTAACTGCAACTGATCGGTAGGGTTCCAGTCCACAAAAGCATTATATAAAACAGTTGAATATTTTTGCAGGTTCATTCCTTCCCTAATAGAACTTGTCCCAATAATTATTTTTATTCGTTTTTCATCAGGCATTTCTTCAAAGCTCTTTAATGCCTCATTCCAAAACATCCCGTTAAACCCATTTTTAATAAGGTCTTTATGGGTTGACGTTCCCTCTTTACCACTACGGATAATGCCAATCTCATGTTCCTTATATGCTAATTCCTGTATTAAATATTCTTTTATTAATTCAAAATGATTTTTACCCCTATCCATGTAAATAACCTGACCTGAAACTGGCTCATTTTTATCTTCATGCCATTTCTTAAC
>CAYXUX010000121.1:0-3069 GCA_964468275.1 uncultured Clostridiaceae bacterium | reverse complement strand
TCCATCATGCTTTTCTGACTTTCGGTTAATGGCAATACCGTATCAACATACTCATCTGTCTTTGCAGAAATATAATCATTGCCTACAAACCTGCCTTTATATGGCAATACCCATTTATCCGGCCTTACCAACTGAATTGTATTGCCCTTTTTATCCAGTTTTCCTGCCTCTTTATAAAGCATGTATTTATAAATCAATTTCTGCAAACCAATAAGGTTGTCAAACCCTTTAAAAATCTGCTTTCTTTCCGGTTGTAATTTAGAATTTATTACCAGTTCATAACTCATCTGGCAGAAATTATCAAAAAAGTCATTGATATTTGCTAAATTCATTTCCCTCATTCTGGTATAGGCAACCAGGCTAAGCATAGAATAAACCTCTAATGGACTATTAGTAAATGGGGTTGCGGTAAGTAACAATACATTTTTACCCTTATTTTCTTCTAACATCTGAATATATGAACATACAAAATAACCCTTTATTCCCCTTGTGGACGGAATACCAGCGTTAATTTCATACATCTTTTTATTTTTACTTTCCCCTTCTTCTGATTTACGTGCTTTTACTTGTGTAAAAATCTTTTTTAAAGCATGAGCCTCATCAAAACATACAAAGTCAAAACCAAAGTCCTCAATTTTTACTGTGGATTTAGCCAATGCTTTACCTATAATACCTTCTAATTTCCCCTTTTCTCTTACTATATCTTTAGCTCCCTTTTTAGTGGATATATCAATATCCTGTAACATACTAATAGCATCAGTAAGCTGGTCAAACATATTTGCCTGTGTGGTTTCATTAAACCCCAACCTTTCCAACCCTTGGTAAGTCATCATGCTTATACTGCCTTCGTCAACTTGAAATACCTCACCCTTTTCATCTATAAATTGGCTTATATAATCCTTTGAAAGATTATACAGGTCATTGATTTTTCTGTGTGGTAGTATCCCTTTTATTTCAGAATAAAACTGCTTATAAACCTGGTTCGGCACAACTAAAAATGGACGTTTACAATGCTTTGCGTCTAATGCCTGTGCCATGATAAATATTGCTACCCAGGTCTTCCCGTATCCAACGCCATAAGCATTAAGAGATGATCCAGTTACAGCATGAAAAGCAACTCCCTCACGTTTCTCTGGTCTTATTTCCAATTTATCATTACCCGGATAGTTTTTCGCACAAGTAAAGGCAATAGGTATTTTGTCATAATCCAACCCAGTTGAATTATTAAATGTTTTATTCCATTCGTACTCAATTTTTACTCTGTCATGCTCTGTGATGACCTCAGCCATAAACATAGAAAAGAATTTTTCTCCGGTATCCTTCGCTAATGCTCTTTGTCTTGCAAGATATGTCGGGTCCATATCTTTTTTAGCCTTTTTATCAAGGTAATAAGAAAATATATCTTCCCAATTAAAATTATGTGGCATGTGTGGTGGATTCCCGTACTTTAACCAGTAACGAAAAGCCTCTGCGAGTGATAATTCCGTTCTTTTATGGCTATTTGCATCCCAACTTGATATACGTGTTTTTGCGCTATACCAGTTTATTTCACCCATTGTTTTTTGTGCGCCGGAAATAGGTACGATAAATTCTATTGGTTCCCCAGTTTCATTATCAATCTGCCAATTACCAATCATGATATTTTTTGCAAATTCTGAGAATGGTTTTATTTTCAACCTTTTCTCAGGTTCAGGATCGTCTAACTTTAACCGGTTAGTATAAACCATGTTAAATGTTTCCTGCAATTTTGATTCATGCACGGATGCTATATCATTACCAAATGCCTGAATTATATCTGATTTTTCTTTATCAAAAATATTCTTTTTATCATATAAGTCACCGGAAAAATAAATAACTTTTGGGATCCATTCGCCCTGATAATAGAATATTAAGCCTTGTTTTGCCCATGAGTTTATCATTAATTGTTCATCACTATCCCTAAGTGAATACGGGTCAAAAATATTTAACCATTTACCTTTATATGTATTTCCTGTACTGTGCATATACCAAAGGAATACTTTTATCTCATCAATAGTTAAATTCGGGTTGTATTCTTTTAGCACGTCCTCAAAACTCTGAATTTCCTCCATGTCCGGCTCATCCCAAACCTCAGTATCTCTTTTTTTGGATGCTCTTTGATTTATAATATCCGGCTGTGATTTTTTTATAGATTTTATTATCTCAGCTTCTTCAACAAGGTTCGGCTGTGATTCCGGGTCCGGGTTTATAAGGCTTTTACCTGCGGATATATCAATAACCCCTTCGGCAACAAATTCAGGTGTGACAATTTTAGCCACAGCATCCAAAGGTGTTTCCCCCTCTTTGGCTTTATAGCGAATAGTTCTGCCAAACCTACTGGAAGCCTCGTATGGATCCCCCAAAATCTTTTCAGGATTATCTTTATAAAATGCTCCGCCAAAAAGCGGGTAAGTCTTTTCTTTTACTTCCGGTGCTGTCATAGTATCGGTTTCCATGTTGTTAATCCTCCATCATATTTGGGTTGTAGGCTCTTTCAATCTGGTGAATAATTGCACCTACTGAATCGCCTGTCTTTTTTGCCATGTTAATAATCATTTCTTCCAGCTCCGGTCTTGTTTCCTGGTTGCCGGCCATATTACAAACATGTGGATATGTGAATGGATCGCAGTCATCCAGCATGATGGTAATAACGTCTTTAAGTTGTTTTAAAGCATCACTCATGATTTCTATTTTAAAGATTAAAGTTTATTGATCTGAATTAAAATCATGATATGCTAATGATCTCATGATAAGCTCACTTGGGTAATTCCCATCTCTCCAACACAAATAACTATACTTCTGAGCATTTTCCATTAATTGATTTCTGGAAATATTTTTTGCCTTTTTTTTGCCAGAACGAAGGTCTTTCATTAAATCTTTATAAGGCTTAGACCTTCTTAATTGGTTCATTGTTATCATAGTCTTAATTTTTAAGTTATACAATCCTTATTATAATGGAGATCAAATTCGCCTAAAAACCACTATATCACTCACCACATCCGTCCTGTCAAATACCTTTTCAGGTAACCTGTAAGCATCAATAAGGTTTGC
>CAYXUX010000120.1:0-5954 GCA_964468275.1 uncultured Clostridiaceae bacterium | reverse complement strand
GGAAATAGCATATATCAAAGAGGGAAGATGTTTAAAGTTATCAGTGTGGAATGAAGCAGTTAGAGTTCCTGTGCATACCTTAACCATTTCTGATAAGCCTTATCACAAATGCTGTGATGTATAATATACTCCGGCAAAAAATACAGATACATGTAATGGCTGAACTGTTATAATAGTTAGAAGCGAAGCAAAAGGAATATCAAAAAATTTATTGACAAGTTGGAGTAACAATAATACAATTAAATCATATTATTTTAGTAAGAATTAAATATTAAAAAGGCTGTGAAAGGGAAGTGGAAGTTAAAAAGGCTTTCAAAGAGAGAGTTGCATGTGGTGAAAGCAACTCGTGAGCTATAACTGAAAGTGCGCCCCGGAGCTTTTAACTGAATTAAGTAGGTTTATACGGATGCATCCGTTAAAATTGCGAGGATATGATTGTATCCTTTTAAGTATTTTATAAGAGTGGAACCGCAGCATAACTGCCTCTTTGTGCGTATTTATCGCATGAAGAGGCTTTATTATTTTAACCGACTTAATTTAAAGAATATATAATTCAGAAGGAGGAGATTATGGCAATAGCGGAAAGTGTTTTAGACTTAATAGGGGAAACACCTATTCTTAGGTTGAACAGGATTGTAACAGCAGATATGGCAGATATATACCTGAAATTGGAATCATTTAACCCGGGAGGAAGCATAAAGGATAGGACTGCCTATTCAATGTTGGAAAAGGCGGAAAGGGACGGATTTATTAAAGAAGGTTCCATAATCATTGAGCCTACAAGTGGAAATACAGGAATAGGATTGGCTATTATCTGTGCAGTAAAAGGATACAAATTGATTATAACAATGCCGGAAACCATGAGCGCAGAGAGAAGAAAGCTTCTTCAAATCTATGGAGCTGAACTGATATTGACTTCGGGAGAATTGGGAATGAAAGGAGCCATAGAAAAAGCTGAGGAACTTGCAAGTAAATATAATTACTTTATGCCTATGCAATTTGAAAATCCGGCTAATCCGGAAATCCACTTAAAAACAACATGTAAAGAATTAATAAAACAAATAGAAGGAAAGATTGATGCGTTTGTCGCTACTGTCGGTACCGGCGGAACCTTAATGGGTATCGCAATAGGGTTGAAAGAATATAAAAGTGATATAAGAATCATTGCAATAGAACCTGAGGCATCTGCCGTAATCTCCGGTGGTAAACCGGGCAGTCATAAGATTCAAGGTATAGGTGCGGGTTTTATTCCGCCTATACTTGATACAAATATAATAGATGAAATTATTAAAGTGAAGGACGAGGAAGCCTTCGATACGGTTAGAAATTTGGCTAAAAACGAGGGAATTCTATGCGGTATATCAACAGGTGCAGCTGTATATGGAGCTTTAGAAGCAGCAAAGGTATTAGGGCGGGAGAAAACAGTTGTAGCAATAGCTCCGGATACAGGCGAGAGATATCTTAGCGCGGAATTATTTGAATAAATTGAAGAGGTGATAGAATTGTTTAAAACGTTAATTGAAGATTTAAATGCAGTAATGGAAAGGGATCCTGCTGTAAGAAACAAAATCGAGGCTTTCTTTTGCTATCCTGGAATACATGCTTTGATATTTTATAGGATTTCACATTTCTTTTATAGGATAAAGCTGTTTTTCATTGCAAGAATGATATCTCAACTAGGCAGGTTTTTTACAGGGATAGAGATTCATCCCGGGGCAACAATCGGCAAAGGCTTATTTATCGACCACGGTATGGGTGTAGTAATAGGTGAAACGGCGGAGGTAGGCGATAATGTTACTATTTACCAAGGCGTAACATTAGGCGGTACAGGAAAAGATACGGGGAAAAGGCATCCGACTATATATAATAATGTAACTATAGGCTCCGGGGCAAAAATATTGGGTCCAATAACTGTTAGAGAAAATTCAAAGATCGGAGCAGGTGCTGTCGTTGTGAGATGCGTACCTCCTAATACCACGGCAGTGGGGGTGCCGGCTCATACGGAAAAAAAGAGCAAAAAGAGCATGGAAGTGGATTTGAATCATACAGATATACCTGATCCGATACTGGATAGAATTTTCAAACTGGAAGAAAGAATAATGGACTTGGAAGAAATGCTGTATAAACAGTCAAAAATAAGCTAAATAAAGCCACGGGGAATATTCCCGTGGCTTTATTGCTATCTTTGCATATTAAAAGCATGAATATATGATATAATTAGTATTAAAAGGGAATATAACAATAGGGTTGCCCTAATGAGTGCTCTGAGGTGGTTTATATGTATTTATCCAAAGAGGATAAAAAAATAATAATTGATTTTTTAAAAAACAAACTAAAACCAAAACTTATCTATTTATTCGGCTCTTTTGCTAAAGGTGAAGGTAGAGGCGAAAGTGATGTGGATCTGGCAATACTTATAGAAGAGAATATAAGTCCCTATGACCTTTATACTATATCAAATGCACTTTCTGATAAACTGAAGAAGGATGTTCAAATAGTAAATCTAAAGGAAATAGATACTGTATTTGCCGCCCAAATTGTTGGAAACAGAGAAGAATTATACTGCATAGATGAAAATTATGCTGCCGGCTATAACATAAGGGTATTTAAAAATTATGCTAAACTAAATGAAGAAAGGCAGATAATAATAGATGCAATAGAAAGGGATGGAAGGATTTATGATTAAGGATGTTATTTATAATAAGATGGAAATAATTGAAAGATGTATAGGTAGAGTAAAAGAGGAATACGAGGGAAATCCGGAAAACTTGAAGGATTTCACAAAACAAGATTCAATAGTATTAAATATACAAAGAGCTGTTGAAGCTACTATAGATATTGCTATGTATATTATATCTGATAAAAAATTAGGCATACCAAAAAGTAGCAGAGATGCCTTTGAAGTCCTTGCTTATAATAAAATAATCAATGATGATATGTTAAAAAAACTAAAGAATATGGTGGGATTTAGAAATATTGCAATACACAACTATCAAAAACTTAATTTGGATATATTGCAGAATGTTATAGAAAACAACTTAGGCGATTTTAGTGAATTTATCTTTTTTATAAATAAGATTGAATAACTTTAGATATCTTTAAAACTGACCTGTCAAATCGAAATTATATTATGCAATAATGCCATATCCTATCTCAAATCAATGATATAATACAATTACAATTAAGAATTGCCTCCATTTAGTATTTTCTTTTTATTAATAGTCATATGTCACAAGATACGATTAACAATTATCCATACTTAAGAAGTATTGCCGGTTGCAAGGATAAATATGAAGTTATGAAGTTCATATTGGGATGCCGTACAGATTTAAACGTAGAAGGTAGATTTTCCTTGTAAATTCATATCTATTTTATCAATATAGTCCCGCATCTCGCGCAATAATTCTGTCTTATATCGCATACTCCACCACAAGCATTACAAGGAATTACCGTATCTTTAGATTTATCGTATTTCTCTAAATAATGCATATATTTATAGCCGTGATAGCGGACTTTATATCCTATTTCAATATAATCAAAAAAACCTCTTGCACCTCTTTGAGAAAATTTTATGATTTTACCATTATTTTTACGAATAACCAAAGAGTAGATACTGTCTCTATCCGAATCGGATTTTTCAAGGATATCTTTGCTGATTACTTCTCCGTCCCAACTCGGTTTGCTTCGTCCTTGATTTATAAACAAAAACCCCAAGCCGAACAGCCAAAATATCCCTACAATAATGCTTAAAATAACCTTTCCTTCTTCATCAAAACTTATATCGTCAATAGCCAATAAAATGGCGGGAACGACTATGCTGAGTCCGATAAGCCAGACAAGGGCGGCTTTTACATATCTTCGGGCATATCTTCTAATGGAAGGATGTCTGCCGTTTTGGGACCAGCCTACACCTCCCGAACCTAATGCTTCAACATCTCCGTATTTTGTCTTATGGCTATAGAAGACATTACAATTGGGACATTTTCTTTTTCCTTTTTCAATTCTGTTACCGCAATTCCAACAGAAAAAATCACCATAACCTATATATTTTTTTGCCATTAACATCTCCCTTTTCAAAATATATTAGCATGAAAAAAGGGATTCTACAATAATATTTTTTAAATATTAAGTACATTACACCATGATTACGAGGCATAATAGCCAGACTATTTATTTCCATACCCGTAAGATGATTCCTTTATAAATATCATTGTATTTAGAAATTTCGATTCAAATTGTTGAAAATAGAACAGAGAGAAATTATATTTCAACCCAATATTGAGTTCCCAAAAGAAGATTGATGAGTTTTAATTGTTCTTCGACTATGGTTTCTGAAAGATTGTCGTTTTTACGTGCCTCATAACCCAATCCCCATAAATCTCGGGAGAAGCATTCAAAGGGGTGGAATCGCTCTATATTTTTTTCTATTTCATAAATCAGATTGTTAGTTTCTTCATATAATTTAGGATTTTCAATCGCCCATTTATCATATAATGATTTATCAGCCAAACCTTTTAAGACTTCCGCAGTTTTTAATCGGAATTCATTTTTAGATTTTTCACTTTTATTTAAAGAAAAATAGTTTTTAAGATTTTGTCTAAAAATTTTATACATTAAAATCCCTCCTAAAAAGGGTTGCATTCTTTATAAATACCTCTTTAACTTTAGGGCTTATATCGGCTCTTTCCATAATGGTACTTATGTGTTTTAAAATCAAATCTTTATTACTGTATTTGATTAACTCCGATATATCCTCTATATCCTTTTCCGAATATCTACCGATTTTTGTAGTGATAATATCCTCTTTTGACAAAACATATATTTCAAGATAACTGAATTCTTTTATTTTAATAGCTCTTCCCTCGAATCCCGATGCAATAGTTGTTAAGTATAAATCTAGATAATCGGTATTTCCTAACATCTTGAAAATCCTTCCAGAGGAAGCAGGGTAATCCATATTCAGTATATCAAAATCTAAAGTCGCCCGGTTAATATAACCGCCGATAATACAACCGGAGCCGCCCAAAAGATATATAGGCGGGCAATTAAGCTCTTTTAGTTTAGCAAAGTCTTCCATATCATGTAAAATTCCCATTAAAATATTCCTGTTCATTTCAGCTCACCGTGCCTTTTTACTTTAAAATAATTCTATCAAAGGCTGTTGCATTATGCAATAATGTCGACTCATAAATAGGGAGATGTCACTTCAAACCGTATCAATGTGTTCATATATATTAAAAGATAGCATAAGCAACTACTAGATATGGGGCAGCTTTTACTTGCATTTTTTTTTAAAATTATTCAACCCTAGTTTCAATTTTATGTGGGAGTGTAAATTATCGTTATAAAGATAAGTATGATTTAAGAAAATTATATTTCAATCCAATATGGACATATTGGATATAAGAGAATATAATATAATTAAATAGCATATCCTTAAATCAAATGAGCATTAGGGAAGTGATATTTGAATATGCAGAGTAATAAAAGGGTGAGATATATGGATGCGATATTTAAAGAAAAGTCAATTAGTGCAACCAAACAAGAATTCCCGAGTGTTTTTAGACAAGCTATTAAAGGTTTTGAAATAATAACAGTTAATAAAAAAAGCAATAGCAAGGAAACAGTTTCAATCATATCTACCAAGCATCTCGAAGGTATGATTGGAAGGGCATATAAATTTAATCCTGTGGTTGAGGCAGACGAGGAGGGCCTTGGTTATACTGTTGCTTTGGATGAAGTAATGGTTTTTGGGGATGGTGATACTTTAGAGGAAGCTATTTATGATTTAGCTGATAATTTGTTAGAGTATACCATTTTATATTTTGAAAAACCTGATTTTTATATGCAAATTGAAAATAGAAAAGGCCATTATCCATACTTGAGAAGAATTGCCGGCTGCACGGATAAAGATGAGGTTTTGGGGGTCATATTGGAATGCCGTACAGATTTAC
>CAYXUX010000119.1:0-6005 GCA_964468275.1 uncultured Clostridiaceae bacterium | reverse complement strand
GCACATTATCTGAATTTTAAATCATTCTTGTGGAGCCTTGAATCAAAGGGTATTTGTGAAAAATTACGTTAATGACAAATGGAGTGGTGTTTTCTGATAGCTGGGCAAACTGAAGGCGATGGCATGGTACCCCATATGTATATGACACGGCGATATAATTTTAGGGAAGGGAAGCTTTATTATGAAAAATATAAAAATATCCATGGGAGTTATATAAATAGATTTTTTACCGATTGATCTTATTATAATTCTTGGGAGGTAAGGAAATGATTTTTAAGACAAAAAGATTGACTCTTCGGCCTTGGGATGTCTTAGATGCGGGAAACCTTTATGAATATGCAAAGGACCCAAAGGTAGGCCCCATTGCGGGGTGGCCTATACATACAAGCGTGGAGAACAGTAGAGAAATCATAAAGACTGTATTATCGGAACCATATACATATGCAGTTTGTCTTAAGGAGGACAACAAAGCTATCGGGAGCATAGGAATAATGATTGGTGAAAAGAGCAATATTGGTATTAGTAACGATGAAGGCGAAATCGGCTATTGGATAGGTGTTCCATTTTGGGGTCAAGGATTGATACCCGAAGCCGTAAAGGAACTTATGAAATATGCATTCACGGACCTAGGCTTAAAAAAGCTTTGGTGCGGACACTTTGAAGGCAATGAAAATTCAAAAAGAGTTCAAGAAAAATGCGGCTTTATTTATAAGTTTACAAATAAAGATGTGCCTTGGCCTTTGATGGGAGATATAAGAACAGAACATATATCATGCATTTCTAAAGACGAATGGTTAAAAAGGTGAATTAATAAAGAGAGCTAAAAATTATCAAAGTGAAATAGGGGTTTATTGATTACGTTTTGTAATATTTAATTATAAAAGGGTATCGCACTTAAATTTATGGTGCGATACCCTTTTGTTGTTGGTTATACGAGCATTCGATCCCAAAATCGGTGAGATGCAATACCCTGTATAAATTGGCCTATAAAATCATTATTCCCCGGACATCCAAGGAAGACTCCTAGGCTACCTCCCATCTTTTCATTTTCAATCCATGTCTTGCCTTCATTAGTTCCTGCGATAGGTTTATAGTGTATAAAAGCTTCTTTTACAAACTTGCAAGCCTCCATTATAAAACACTGATCAGCATTCTTGCCCCCGTCAATATAGACGGCATCAAAAACAACTGATGTGTCGGTAATAAATGATTTTGCCGCTTCCATCTTGCTGCCATCAGAGCTTATTATCATCCCTTGTTTATCGCTTATAATAGCCGCCTGTGCGCCTTCTGCCTGTAGGGCTTTGATAACTGTATCAACTTGATTATAGTCAAATCCCTCAGCAATAATAACTGCAACCTTTCTTGTTCTGGCTGTTTTAATAGTGTTTTCCTGACTTAAAGCTGGAGATGCTTTAGTTACCGTTGAACCTCCGGTGGTTGGGGGTGTAGCACCGATTTTGCAGGCAATCGCCTTTGCCAGTTCCAAGCTTACATTGGTAAACATATCAACCACTCGTTGCTTGATACATTTGTCTTTTACCCTGCCTGCTTCAAAGGCAAATGCATCTATTATATGTCGTTTCTCAGGCGGACTCATACTGTTCCAAAACATAGCTGCCTGAGAGAAATGATCGTTAAAGCTCTCACTACGGGCGCGAATTTTCTTGCCCTCAACCTTTTCCTGATAGTGAACGTATCCGCCTCCCTCTTCACCTATGGGATAGGGAGAATTATCAGCTATTGCATTGCGATGGTATATAACATTTCCCACGTTGATGGTTTGACGACCGTAGCCGTCTCGTTGATTATTATGAACAGGACAAACAGGACGGTTAATAGGAATTTCGTGAAAATTTGGCCCGCCAAGGCGAATTAGCTGAGTATCAAGGTACGAAAATAGCCGCCCTTGCAAAAGAGGATCATTTGTAAAATCAATTCCCGGTACAACATGCCCGGGATGAAAGGCTACTTGCTCTGTTTCAGCAAAAAAATTATCCACATTACGATTTAAAGTCATTTTCCCGATAATGCGAACAGGGACATCTTCCTCCGGCCAAAGCTTTGTGGGATCCAATATATCAAAGTCAAAGGAGAACTCATCCTTTTCCTCAAGGAGCTGCACCCCTAATTCAAATTCCGGATAGTTGCCCATTTCAATATTATCCCATAAATCTCGGCGGTTAAAATCCGGATCTTCCCCTCCAATTTTTGCTGCTTCCGTTTGCAAGAGAGAATGCACGCCCAACAGCGGTTTCCAGTGAAATTTCACAAAATGCGCTATACCTTCTTCATTGATGAACCTGAAGGCATTTACACCAAAGCCTTCCATCATACGAAAGCTTCTTGGTATGGCGCGATCACTCATTGCCCACATAACCATATGTGCCGACTCTTGATTTTGCGTAACCCAATCCCAAAAAGTATCATGAGAGGCAGTTGCTTGAGGGATTTCGTTATTAGGCTGCGGCTTGTTGGCGTGTATAAAATCCGGAAATTTGATAGCATCTTGCATAAAAAAAGCTGCCATATTATTGGCTAGTAAATCATAGTTACCTTCTTCCGTATAAAACTTTGTTGCAAAACCACGAACATCACGGGCTGTGTCCTTCGAACCTCGAAAACCTATAACCGTTGAGAAACGCACAAACACCGGAGTTTTTACATTTGGGTCCTGCAAAAATTTTGCCTTCGTATAAGTTTTCATTGATTCATAGACCTCAAACACCCCGTGAGCGCCAAAACCGCGTGCGTGGACAACTCTTTCAGGAATACGTTCATGGTCAAAATGGGTTATTTTTTCTCTGAAATGAAAATCCTCCATCAGCGTTGGGCCACGGACACCTGCCTTTAGACTTACCTCGTCCTCGGAGAGTTTAAGCCCTTGATTCGTAGTCATAACCTTTTTTTCGTTATCCCTACTGCGAAACATCTCAAGTTGCTTATTTTTACTGTCTTCATTGAAGCAATCTTGCTTATCATTCATTTGCTATTCTCCTTATATTTAGTTTTTTAATCGTTTTATTATTCTAAGTTATCATTGGAAATATTTTTATTTAAAGTATTTTACCACTGCTTTTAGGTCGCCTTTTCCAATGGGGTTTTTATTCACTGATTTCAGATTTAGTTAACGGCTTTTTAGCGGGACTTTCGAGTATTTTACCGTCATAAGTAAAACGGGAGCCGTGGCATGGGCAATCCCAAGATTTTTCCGCTGAATTCCATTGCAAGGTACAGCCCATGTGGGTGCATGTGATATCAACTATATGCTGTTTGCCGTTATTATCTACATAAGCACCATATTTTTTACCGTTTATATCTACAATCCTTGCCTCACCGGGTTTAATATCTGAGTCATCTTCAATTTGCATCTGTATGCTTTCCCTTAAAGCATTTGTGATATTGGTTTTTAAAGTTTCAAACTTTTCAGGTGTTGCAACGGGTTCGGCCCTTGAAGGATTAAATACAGGTGCCCATGGATTTTCCTTGCCCATTATATAATCTTTTAATATCAAAGAAGCTGCTATGGATGTGCTTATGCCCCACTTTCTGAACCCCGTAGCGACATAAAGTCCAGGAGAATTTGATGTTAGGCTTCCTATATACGGGACCTTATCCAAGGAAGTGTAATCCTGTGCCGACCAACGATATAGTACTTCACTAAGCTCAAATACCGAATTGGCTGTATCAATCAGATTTTTATAATGTGTATTCATATCTCCGCCTTGGCCGGTGTTGTGGTGTTCGCCCGCAATAATGACTAGCTCTTCGCCATTTGCAAGGGGTGTGGAGCGGAAGGAGCGGCCGGGATCCTCCGATGTTATGTACATACCACCGGGAAATTTATCTTTTATCGTTATTCCAATGGCATAAGATTTAACAGGATGGATTCTTGAGTAATATATTCCGTTTCCATCATAAAAGGGATAATGTGTTGCAATAATTACATTAGGCGCTTTTATACTATAACCGGTGTTTGTAGTTATTGTATAGCCGTTTTCTGTTTGTATATCCAATGCCATGGTGTTTTCATAGATATGGCTGCCATTACCGGGAATAAGATTTGCTACGGCAATTAAATACTTTAGTGGATGAAACTGCGCTTGATTATCAAATCTCAGTGCTGCTTTTACCTTAATAGGCAACGGTATTTCTTCTAAATAGGTTGCTGCGAATCCCAAGTCCGAAGCTATTTTAGCCTCGTCTTGTATTTTTTGAATTTCGTTATCATTTTGTGTAAAAACATAGGCGGGTTGCCAAGAAAAATCACACTGTATATTGTTTTGTTTAATAGCTTCATCCACAGCTACAAGTGCTGCCTTGTTAGCATCTGCGTATTGTTGAGCGCTTTCCAGATTCATATTTGTGTTTATTGTTGAATAGATAATGTCGTGCTGTGCCGTCAGCTTGGCGGTAGTATGCCCTGTCGTACCATGGAAGACCTTAGCTGCTTCTACAACAGCAACCTTTAATCCGCTTTGCTTTAATGCAAAAGCCGATGCTATACCTACTATACCACCTCCAACTATGGCAACATCCACATCTATATCGCCATTTAACTGTTCAAATTGAGGAATTTGCACTGATGCCAACCAGTAGGATTGTGGTGGTTTATTAAAACTACTACTCCATTGTGAATCCATAATTCTACCTCCAATTGATTATTTTTTTTATTCATCATTTTTATCCTAAATAATTGCATTAAATATAATTTTCTTGTCATAGGGCATTATTCTTCATATACGTTATAGTGTTTCTAACAATAGGTTAAATATTCATTGCGGTTCATGCTACCAATCACTGTATCTTAAGAAAACTAAAAGATTTTAGGGCTAGTTAAATGTAATATAAAAACAAATAAGAACCGTCTCTCAGTGTTATAAATTTTGTTAGGAATATGTTACAATAATTTTAGCGATTTATAGTTAATATGGGGTAAAAGTTCATTTATGGAGGTCGGTATTTTGGATACAGTTATTTTAGGGAAAACAGGCATAGAAGTTACAAAACTATGCTTTGGTGCTTTGCCATTGGGACCTTTGCAAAAAAACCTGCCTGTTGACGAAGGCGGTGAAGTAATAGCTTATGGGTTAAACAGCGGTATTAACTTTATTGATACTGCACAAGGTTATAAGACGTATCCTCATATAAAAATGGCTTTGGATGCCGTAAATTTTAGACCCGTTATTGCTACAAAGTCTACAGCTGTTGACTATGAAGGAATGGAGGAAGCTATTTTTGAAGCATTAAAATCCATGGATATAGATTATATAGATATATTTCACTTACATGCAGCAAGAGTTGAACCTGATGTATTTAAAGTACGTAAAGGTGCATTGCAATGCTTATTGGATTATAAGAAGAAAGGTATTATAAGGGCTGTCGGTATATCAACTCACAGTGTAAAGATTGTACAAGCAGCTGCTTATAGGGACGATATAGATGTGGTTTTTCCTCTGATTAATAAAATAGGACGAGGCATATTGGAAGGAACAGTAGCTGATATGGAGAAGGCTATAGATGTCTGCTCCAAAAACGGCAAGGGAATATATTTGATGAAGGTTCTGGGCGGAGGAACAATGATAGATGATTTTGAAAGCAGTATGGAATATGCTTTTGATTTAGGAAATAACTATTCGATAGCTGTTGGTATGATTAGTAATGAAGAAGTTGAATTCAATACCAAATACTTCAGAGGCATCAGGAATCTTGAAGATATAATAAAAATAAAGAATAAAAAACAAGTCAGAGTATCCCAAGGGATGTGCATTGGCTGCGGTACTTGTATATCTGTATGTCACAGTGATGCTATAGATTTTGATGAAAATGAGAAGGCTTTTATTGATCAATCAAAATGTATTCAATGCGGCTATTGTGTTGCTTCATGTCCGGAATTTTGTATACGGGTCATTTAATTTTTGGTGTTTCTTTTATTGGATATTACTTTTCACCAATGCATCTTTGCCGGCATTTACATTGGAATATATGAATGTAGACACAATAGA
>CAYXUX010000118.1:0-6045 GCA_964468275.1 uncultured Clostridiaceae bacterium | reverse complement strand
TTAATATAATAAGCCGTGTTTAAGTACAACAGTAAAGATAAATTAATATAATATAAAAACTATAACTAATAAGTATGTCTCAAACTTATTGACATAATATATTTTCTTTTATATAATAAAGGTTGTGCATAGGGGTATAGCTCAATTGGTAGAGTAGCGGTCTCCAAAACCGTTGGTTGCGGGTTCGATTCCTGCTACCCCTGCCATTTTATATTTTATAAAAAGTATTTTCAATTAATATTTCATCTTTTCTTTTTTTTGTGCAAATTGTTTCAATAAAAAGAATTCGTTATAATTTATTGTTACGGTACCAAGTATAGGCTCGTTATTATATAGTTTCCCATGACAATCTGAGCCGCCTGTTATTATTAGTTCTCTTTTCTTGGCAATTTCTTTAAGACTTTTTACTGTTTCATTATCATGCTTAGAATGATATACTTCTATACCTGAAAAACCCTGATTCAAAATATCATTCAATTTGGATTTATTCTTTAATAAACCCGGATGTGCTAAAACCGGAATCCCACCTGCGTCATTTATCATGATAATAGCCTGTTTAGTTGAAAGTTTATATCTGTCTGCATAAGCAGGGCAACCAGCACCTATATAATCTCTAAAAGCACTTTTAATGTCTTTAGAATAGCCTTTGTTTATTAAAGCTTGTGCAATATGTGGTCTTCCGATACTTTCGCCCTTAGAAATTTTTTTTACTTCATCAATGCTTATATCCATATTTAAGTCCTTTAGATTTTTTATCATTTTAATTGCCCTGTCATGTCTAAACTGCTGTATTTCTTTTAGCTTTGCTAAAAGACTTTTATTGTCGTAATTAATATAATATCCCAGAACATGAATCTCTTCATCTAGATACTCTGAATTTAGTTCTATACCCGGAACTATTTCTAAATCTATAAATCTATTTATACTTAAAGCCTTCGTCATACCGCTTATCGTATCATGATCTGTAATACTGATTGCTTTAAGGCCTTTCTTATAAGCCCATTTCAATACTTCCTCCGGTGTCAGTACACCATCCGATGCAGTAGTATGTATATGTAAGTCAGCATATCGCATGTCTATCATCCTATGTAAATGTATTGATTGTGTATCTCCCGGTTGAATTCAATTTAGTACTCTTACAGACATTTTATCACATTTTACTTCATAATAAAAACAAAAGCACTTTAAAGTGCTTTTGTTTTTAAACTATCTTGGACTTATGATTAATTTAATTGCAGTTCTTTCCTCGCCTTCAATATCAATATCCGTAAAGGCAGGTACACAAACTAAATCCATACCACTGGGTGCGACAAATCCCCTTGCAATCGCTATTGCCTTAATTGCTTGATTTATAGCCCCTGCCCCGATGGCTTGAATCTCAGCTCCGCCTTTCTCTCTTAAAACTCCTGCTAATGCACCGGCAACAGAGTTTGGGTTAGATTTTGATGATACTTTTAATACTTCCATTATAATAATGCCCCCTTATTTCAAGAAATATTTAGTTGTACTAATTAGTATTACATCCATTTTATTCTACATATAATTCAAAAATCCTTTTTTAAATCAAAAATTATAAATATTTAACCTAAAAATTTTAGAAACCTTGTTATCTTTTCCAATATATAGTATTACTCCATTTATTTGGCCGCTATCTTTTTCTATTTCAAATCTAGCCGGTAAACTTGATAAAAATTTCTTTATTACAATTTCTTTGTTAATTCCTATAACTGAATCTCTCGGACCTGTCATTCCGACATCCGTAATATATGCAGTTCCTTTAGGCAGTATTCTTTCATCGGCAGTCTGCACATGTGTATGTGTACCCAGTACTGCCGTGACCCTTCCGTCTAAAAACCAACCCATGGCTACTTTTTCTGAGGTTACTTCGCCGTGAAAATCAAGAATAATAATATCAGCTTTATTTCTTATCTCTGATATAATGGAATCAATAGTTTTAAAAGGACATTCTATACAATCCATATATACTCTGCCGCATGCATTTAGCACAGCTATGTTTACACCCAGCTTGTTTATAATTATATAAGGCTTTCCGGGTGTACCTTCGGGATAATTTGCCGGTCTTACCAATCTATCAGCTTCGTCAATAAAAGTGAAAATCTCTTTTTTCGCCCATGCATGATTACCCAGCGTGATAACATCTATGTTAAAACTTAGTAATTCTTCATAGACTTTTTTTGTTATTCCAACTCCTCCGGCACTATTCTCTCCATTTGCAATAACAACATCTATCTTATTTTCTGTAATAATATTTGATAGATTTTCTTTCAAAACTCTTCTTCCTGTTCTCCCCATTATATCTCCAAGAAACAGTATCCTCATCGGTTACCTCCCGTTATGTACATATGATTTTGAGATGCTTAACAATCCGATTCATATTATAGCATCTATCATTATTTTTGACATTTTAAGCAATTAATTTTAAATATGCTTTACCTATTAAACATTTAATGCTTTATAAAATATTATACATAAAAAGAACGGTTTTAACCGCTCTTTTCTATTTTGCATATTCAATTGCCCTTGTCTCTCTTATAACATTAATTTTAATTTGTCCCGGGTATTCCAATTCATTTTCAATCATTTTTACTATATCTCTGGCTATATATACAATATCTGAATCACCTATGTCTTCAGGTTTTACCATAATTCTTATCTCTCTTCCGGCTTGAATAGCAAAAGATTTTTCAACTCCATCAAAAGAATTTGCAATTTCCTCAAGTTTTTCCAGTCTTCTAATATATGACTCCAAAGTCTCTTTTCTAGCACCCGGCCTGGCTGCTGAAATAGCATCTGCAGCCTGTACAAGTACTGCTTCTATAGTGTTTGGTTCAATATCCCCGTGATGTGCTAAAATAGCATGTATCACTTCACTTGATTCTTTATATTTTTTTGCCAAATCTGCCCCTATTTGAACATGAGGACCTTCTACTTCGTGATCAACTGCTTTTCCTATATCATGCAGTAGCCCTGCTCTTTTAGCAAGATTTACATCTGCACCTAATTCTGCAGCCATAGCAGCAGCTAAATACGAAACCTCAACAGAATGATTTAAAACATTTTGTCCATAACTGGTCCTGAATTTAAGTCTTCCAAGTAGTTTAATAAGTTCCGAGTGTAATCCATGTACACCCGTATCGAATGTAGCCTGCTCTCCTTGTTCTCTGATATAGTTATCTACTTCTTTTTTAGATTTTTCAACCATTTCCTCTATTCTGGCAGGATGTATTCTTCCATCAATTATCAATTTTTCCAATGATATTCTAGCCACTTCTCGTCTTATCGGGTCAAATCCGGATAAGATGACGGCTTCAGGTGTATCATCAATTATAAGATCCACTCCCGTAAGGGTTTCTAGTGTTCTAATATTTCTTCCCTCTCTACCAATAATTCTTCCTTTCATTTCGTCATTTGGTAGAGTAACTACGGAAATTGTAGTTTCTGCAACATGATCTGCAGAACATTTTTGAATAGCATAAGAAATTATTTCTCTTGCTTTTCTTTCTCCTTCTTCTTTTGCTTTTGTTTCAATATCTTTTATCATCATCGCAGCTTCATGTTTTATTTGTTTTTCAATATCGCTCAATAAAAGCTGCTTTGCTTCCTCAGAGGATAAATTAGAAATACGCTCTAATTCTTTCAATTGTTTATTATATAATACTTTAGTATCGTCGTATAATTTTTGTACTTCTTTTTGTTTCTTAACTACATTTTCTTCTCTTTGTTCAACAATTTCAAGTTTTTTATCAAGTAATTCTTCTCTTTGTAGAAGCCTTCTTTCTATTCTTTGTACTTCATTTCGCCTATCCCTAATCTCTCTATCAAAATCAGACCTTGATCTGTGAATCTCTTCCTTAGCTTCAAACAAAAGCTCTTTTCTACTGTTTTCTGCTTCCTTTTGGGCATCATCTATAATTTTTTTCGCTGCTTCTTCAGCGTTCTTTATCTTCGCTTCAGCAATAAATCTTCTTGCAAAGTACCCAACTACAAAGCTTACAACACCGATTGCAACATACATTATTTCTTTTTGTATAACTTGTTCACCTCCTTAACCCTTTGTTCATATAATTTAGATTCTATACTAAAAAATCACTTTTTGCTGATACACCATATTAAAATAATTTTATATCTTTTAGTTTTTTTTGTCAAGCAAGTTATCCACTTATTACCATATGTTGTCTTTTAAGACTTTACGTATAGTATTATAACATATTTCATCGTTATAACCTTTTCTTTTTAAATACATATAAAGTTTATTTTTAACAGCCTTTTTATCGCCTTTAATTTCATTTAACTTTTTTTGGGCAGCCAAAAAAGCGGTACTGGACTCATCTATTTCAATTTCAGAAAATTTATCATTCAGCAAACATTTATTTATTCCTTTTTGTAACAGTTTATAATATAAAGCCTTTTTACTCATTCCCGGCAATATACTTCTTTCCTTTAGCCAAATTTCCACATACTTTTCATCATTAATATATCCTAAATCAGTCAACTTAGCCAATACCATATTAATAGTTTCTTGGTTATATTTTTTTTGTTTCAGTTTGTTTACTATTTCATTTGATACCCTGTCTTTTATAGAAAGCAATTTTAATGAATAATCATATGCACTTTTATAATTAGCTTGGGCACACAACTTACTAACCCATTCCTCATCAATATTCAAACCCTTTTCTATTCCAAACTTTATAACCAGATTTGTATCTACGACAAGTTTTTGCGTGCCATCTATATATATTTCATATTCCGTACCATTTTTTTTAGTTTTGACTTCAGTAATAACCATAACATCCACTCCATATAATTCAAAGTAAACGGCGCATTATGATTTTATATCATATGCGCCGTTTGTTTCTATTATATCTATTTCTTTGCAGCAGTCACATCTTCAGCTTTGGCTGCTTCTTTAACAAGTTTTAAATTGCATGCTTCTCTAACTTTATCTTCTATTTCCTTTGTAATAGATGGATTTTCTTTCAGATACTGCCTTGCATTTTCACGTCCTTGTCCAAGTCTCGTATCACCGTATGAGTACCATGAACCGCTTTTCAATATAATATCATTGTTAACGGCTACGTCTAAAATACTGCCTTCCTTTGATATTCCTTCCCCGTAAATTATATCAAATTCTGCTTGTTTAAAAGGTGGTGCCACTTTATTTTTTACTACTTTGACTCTTGTTCTGTTTCCAATAATCTCATTCCCCTGCTTTATACTATCAATTCGTCTTATATCTAATCTTACAGACGAATAAAATTTCAAAGCTTTGCCACCGGGTGTAACTTCAGGATTTCCAAACATAACGCCCACTTTTTCTCTTAGTTGATTGATAAATATCGCAGTAGTTTTGGATTTACTGATAACGCCTGCAAGCTTTCTAAGAGCCTGAGACATCAAACGGGCTTGTAAGCCAACGTGTGCATCTCCCATTTCACCGTCTATTTCTGCTTTTGGAACCAATGCGGCAACAGAATCTATTACTACTATATCTATAGCCCCGCTTCTAACAAGAGTTTCACATATTTCAAGAGCTTGCTCACCGGTGTCGGGTTGAGAAACTATTAAATTATCAATATCTACACCGATTTTTTTTGCATAAACAGGGTCCAATGCATGTTCCGCATCTATGAAGGCAGCTTCCCCTCCATTTTTCTGAGCTTCAGCAATCATATGTAATGCAACTGTGGTCTTACCCGATGACTCAGGGCCAAATACTTCAACTACTCTACCTCTTGGAACACCGCCGATACCCAGTGCAATATCTAAATCCAAGGATCCTGTAGAAATAAAATCTACATTTAATTTAATATTTTCCCCTAATTTCATTATGGAACCTTTACCAAATTGTCTTTCAACTTGACCAATAGCAAGTTCTAAAGCTTTTTTCTTATCATTCATAAAACGCAGTAAACTGCTACACTCCTTTCATGCGAACACTTGTTCTGTTTCTCTTATTATATAAAATTTATTACAATATGTCAAACAATATTCTTAAAATGTTATTGTTTTATAACAAATGTGTTA
>CAYXUX010000117.1:1570-6062 GCA_964468275.1 uncultured Clostridiaceae bacterium | reverse complement strand
GCCATATTAAAGGGTATTTCGCCTATCCCTCCAATCAAAGCATCACAAATAGAAGGTTCAGAAGGGTAATTTTCATAGCATTTGTTATCTTCCAAAGATTTAACCATAGCGGGACATGCCTTTGTCTGTACACCAATAATTTTTATCCCCGGCTTTATCTTTTTAGCAGCCACGGCTAGCCCTGTAATAAGCCCTCCACCACCAATTGGCGCCAATATTATATCTATATCCGGGTTATCTTCTAAAATTTCCATTGCTATGCTGCCTTGTCCGGCGATAACTTCTACATCTGAACAAGGATCTATAAATGTCATCTTTTCCTTTTTCAAAGCTTCCAAGCCGGCTTTGTGCGCTTCGTCATAATCCTTGCCAATAGCAACAACTTCTCCGCCATAATATCTAATTTTCTCCAGCTTTGATTCGGGTATAGTCGCAGGTACATATATTTTTGCTTTTATCCCTCCTAAAAGCTTTGCGGCGTAACTAACGCCTGCACCGTGATTGCCGGAAGATACCGCCAAAACTCCTCTGTCCTTATCTTCATTGCTTAAGCTAATCAACTTGCTTAGAGCTCCTCTTATTTTAAAACCTTTCAATCTCTGCTGACATTCCAGCTTTAGATATATATCTGTACTTTTATTGCTTAAATACATAGAATAATCAAGAGGTGTTTTGTAAATATATTTACTTATATTCTTTCTTGCAATACAAATATCATTATAAGTAACTTTATCATTTTCCATAATCACCATTCCTCAAGTGTTTTCGTGTAAACAAATGAAATTAGCTAAAACTGTTCATAATGCACTCTATCTTTAAATAAACTATTTATATCGTGAGGTGGTTTTTCTTCGCCAGGATAACCAATTGCTATTATACATTCAATTTTAACACTTTTAGGTGCATCCAAAATATCTTTTACATAATCTTCAGTACTGATACTTTCATTATGCATTCTGTTTCTTACATGTATCCAACAAGTCCCAAGGCCAAGTGAATGGGCTGTCAGTTGAATTATTATTGCTGCTATAGCAGCATCTTCTATCCAAATATCTCTTAATTCTCCATCTGCAGCTACTACAATAGCCAAAGATGCTCCTTTTAAAAATCGTGAGCCGCTCCCTCTGCAATCAGAAAGCCTTTCAAGCTTTTCTTTATCCTCAACGACGATAAATTCCCAAGGTCTCCCATTGCTTGCCGTTGGTGAAGTTAATACTCCTTTTAATATTTCTTCAACCTTTTCCTTTTCAACCTTTCTATCCGTGTATTTCCTTATACTTCTTCTCGTTTTTAATAATTCCAACATTTTTAAACCGCCTTTCTTTTATATAATAGTTATATTGAAATTAAAAACCTAAATATTTATCTCTTCTTTTTCTAATATTTTTAACAATAGTTTTATTGAGTTAGTCACATCTGATATATAAACCATCTCCGAAGGTGAATGCACATATCTACATGGTATAGAGATAACTCCGGACGGCACCCCGGAACGGCTTAGATGAATAGATCCTGAATCCGTACCACCTGCATCTAAAATTTCATATTGAAAAGGTATATCATTCTCAACTGCCACCTCTGTCATAAAATCCTTAACCGCAGGGTTAACTACAATACTTCTATCCTTCACCTTGATAGCAACACCTTTGCCTAGGCTCACTTCCATGGTATCTGCTTTAGGTGTATCGCCGGTCATAGTCACATCTATAGCTATACCTAGATCGGGATTAACCCCGTAAGCTGCTGTTTTAGCACCTCTAAGCCCCACCTCTTCCTGTACAGTGAATACAAAATATATTTCGTTTGGGCTATCTTTAAGTTCTTTTAAAGCTTCTATTGCTACATAGCAACCTATCCTGTCATCTAGGGTTTTTGATATAATGCAATCCTTCTGATATACAAAGGGGGAGCAAAATGTAGCTACATCCCCTACATTAATCCTTTTTATTACTTCTTCTTTAGATGACAATCCTATATCTATAAACATTTTATCCAGCTTTAAGTCCTTTATTTCTTCCAGTTTCTCCATTCCTATGGTACCTATTGTCCCATCATCAAACACGACCCTTTGATATAAGGATGTAAAAGGGGATACTCCGCCTACATTTGTAAAGCGCAAAAACCCGCCGTCATCTATATTAGTAACCATTATCCCGATTTCATCCATATGAGAAGCAACCATTATTTTCTTACCCTTGCCTTTTCTAACCGCTATAAGATTACCCAAGGCATCTACTTTAACCTCGTCTACAAATTCTTCTATCTCTTCTTTGATAAGTTTTCTAATTTTTTCTTCACTTCCCGAGGGTCCAAAAGTCATAAGCAGCTTTTTAAGTAATTCTATATTGATTCTATTCACAAACATACTCCCCTTTCTTTATACCTTTTAGGAATAGCTTTGCAGTTTTTTTACAGCCTTCAAAGTCATCTAAACTCATTATTGAAGAAGGCGAATGAATATAACGACATGGTACAGATAGAGCCGCACAAGGAATACCTTCTTTGATAGTATGTATTGCACCGGCATCATTTCCTCCCGAAGAAGGTTGCCTATATTGTATTTTAATATTATTTTCTACAGCGGTTTCATATATACACTTATTTAATTCCTTTGAAAATATTGTATAAGAATCCTTTAAAGAAATCGCAGGTCCTTTTCCCAGTTTAGTTATGTGAGAATGTTCCGGAACTCCTGTTATATCCGAGCATAAAGTACCTTCAAAAACAATTGCAAAATTTGGATCAGCATTATATGCCGCAACCTTAGCCCCTCTTAGTCCTATTTCTTCTTGAACTGTAAAAGCTCCATAAATCCATGCATCATATTCTCCTTTTAATAAATCAATCAAAACCGCACAGCCAACTCTATCATCAAGGGCTTTTGCTTTTATTAAATTATTACCAAATCTTACATATTCACTGTTAAATGTTATATAGTCACCTTTTTTAATTTTCTTTTCCGCTTCTTCTTTTGAATCTGCACCGATATCTATATAAAGTTGCTTCACTTTTAACGGTATGTTCCTTTCATCTTTCTCCTGCAAATGAATAGCCTTTGCACCAATAACTCCCGGAATTTTATCTTTACCGATTAAAACTTGTTTTGATACTAGGATTCTTTCATCTATACCGCCGACCAATGAAAATCTTATAAACCCTCCATCATCAATGGATTTTACCATCAAACCTACTTCATCCATATGGGCTGCTAACATAACCCTCGGAAATCCTTCCTTGCCTTTTTTTATTGTTATGATATTTCCCAGTCTGTCAGTTTTTATTTCATCTACATAATCTTTGATTTCCTCAATAATAATATTTCTTACTTCATCTTCGTTTCCCGATACACCATTTGCCATAGTCAGTTTCTTTAATAGCATAACATCTCCTCCAAATCCACAAGATTTAAGCTGACAATGAAATTAGCTAAGATCTTGCCTGCATTTTTTATATCATTGATATCAACTACTTCAACAGATGTATGCATATATCGTAAGGGAATTGATATTAATCCCGTAGCCACTCCGCTTTGTGTTACCTGTATAGACCAAGCATCCGTCCCCGTTTCACCCGGGTGAATTTCTTCTTGGTAAGGCAAATTATATTCTTTTGCAATTTTTGTTAAGCCCTCGTACACTTTAGGATGTATATTTGCACCAAAGCCTATGGCCGGACCTTTCCCTAATTCGCTTAAATCATCACCTGCTAATTCCGGTGTAGAAGCAAAACCAACATCTATTGCAATGCCTATATCAGGGAATATATTATAAGCAGAAGTTATAGATCCTCTGAGTCCTACCTCTTCTTGAACCGTTGCTACGGCATATACATCGCAGTAATGATTCATCTTGTTAAGTTCCTTTATGCACTCATACATGACCGCTACGCCGGCTCTGTCATCCAATGCTTTAGACGATATACGATCTCCTTGCAAGTTAATCATTTTTCTCCTAATAGAAATAGTATCGCCCACAGAAACAATTTCTTCAACCTCTTCTTTATGTAAACCTACATCAATAAGCATGTCTTCCATCTTCACTGTCTTTTTCTTCTCTTCTTCACTAAGGATATGGGGCGGTTTGTTACCTATAACTCCGAATAAATCTTCTTTTCCATGCACAACTACCTCTTGTGTGAGCAAAGTCCTTTGATCTATCCCGCCTATATTGGTAAATTTGATAAACCCTTTTTCATCAATTTGCTTAACCATCAGCCCGATTTCATCCATATGAGCGGCTAAAAATATCTTCTTCCTATCTCCTATATTTCCCTTTTTAAGTATTATTAGATTACCCAGTTTATCTCTAACTATATCATCGGAATAAGGCCTAAAATAATCTTCAACCACATTAGAGATCTTTGTTTCATAGCCGGACAAACCCGGTGTCTCAACCATCGCTCGTATAAATTCCTTTAGCAAGCTTCACTCCCTCTTTTCTAAAAGATTTTGTATCAAAGACATACCTTTAAGCCACTTACAAACACATGTTTT
>CAYXUX010000117.1:0-1470 GCA_964468275.1 uncultured Clostridiaceae bacterium | reverse complement strand
TACCTGCAATTCTGAAGCTCCCCCTACCTGTCATTCTGAAGGAGCACAGCGACTGAAGAATCTTTCCAAAACATTAAGATCCTTCGCTGCCCTCGTATAGCAATAAAGTGGCTTTTCCAGTGGTCTTACACCTATGCACTGTTATAGCGAAAAATAAAAATCCTAACTATTACTAAGTTTAACATAATAGCTAGGAATTATTAACTAAAGATAAATTTTTAACAATTCCCGTCCTTATATATATTAATGTTCACATATTGTATATTTTAATATTTCTTTACAAAAGATCATTAAAATCTGCTAAAGTTTACGTTATGAAAAGGCTCAGGATTCATTAAATTATAGTTATATAAAAGCAGGTACTTATATATAACAATTTTTTTCAAATTCAATTTTTATTTGTTCATAAGAATAACCCAAGGATAATAGTACCATTAGCTTTAGCCTAGCCTTATGGGCAGGTAAATAATCGCCTAAAATAACTCCAATATTTATTAAATATTTTTCCGAGCCAACAAAGCCATAGGTCCCCGACATGAGCCTCCCCTCCGGTACCCTAGACGTAAGTATAACAGGTATATCGTTTTCCAATGCTTTTTTAATTCCTTCTATGGATTTTTCAGGCACATGCCCTGCACCCAGTCCTTCAAAGATAATTCCATCTACTTTATCATTAACCGAATTTAAGAGCAATCTGGAATCACTGCCTAAATAACTCTTTATTACATCTACTTTTATATTTTCAAAATCTCCTATGCCATAGGTTTCTCTTTTACCGGCTTCTCTAAACCATAAAACCTTGCCATTGTCAATTGTCCCCACCGGGCCAAAATCACGGCTTTTAAAGGTAGAAATGCGGGTTTTATGTGTCTTAGTGGCTTCTTTGGATAAAAACACTTCGGATGCAAATACTATTAAAGGACCATATTCACCTGCTTTAGAATCGGAAGCAGTCAAAATGGAATCCATTATATTAAGTGCGAAATCAGAGCTTATAGCCGATAAATTTCTTTGTGCACCTGTAAGTACTATTGGGATGTTTAAATCGGTTGTAAGGTCTAAAAAGTAAGCAGTTTCTTCCAAGGTATCTGTTCCATGAGTAATCACGATGCCATCATAGCTTTCCTCATTTAATCTAATTATAAGTTCTCTCAGCTCCATTAAATTTTTATGGCTAATATGTGCACTGGGGATATTTATAAAGTCAATGTCCTGTACAGTAATGCTTTCTAAAGCCGGTAATCCGCTAAGCAACTCCATCCCACCAGCCATAGGCTCAGCCAATCCGGTTTTATTCGACTTCATTGATATTGTTCCTCCGGTTGTAACTAAAGCTATCCTTTTCAATTCTATCTCCTCCTGTGATTAATAGTATATAATAGTTATTACTTTAATTATAAATCAAAATGGTATGGTTATACCACTTAAAAATATAATGATAGTTTAGTTGCTATTATGGAGTAATAGCTT
>CAYXUX010000116.1:0-6235 GCA_964468275.1 uncultured Clostridiaceae bacterium | reverse complement strand
ACTGACATAAATCCAACTCTCTTTCTTTTTCCCCATATAAATGACATCTGACGAGATGATTTTCATCAACATATATGTCCTTAGGTGCCTCTTTTTCGCAGGTACTGAATTTGAAGCTGCATCTGGGGCTGAAAGGGCAGCCAACAGGGATATTGGTAGGATCCGGCATCAGACCCGGTATATAAAAAAGCCTTTTTGGCCTGTCTCCTTCAATCTTTGGAATAGCAGAGAATAATCCTTTTGTATAGGGATGTGCAGTATTTTTATATACATCTTTAACAGTACCAAATTCAACAACCTGCCCTGCATATACAATAGCAACCTTGTCACAAATCTCCGCTACCACGCCCAAATCGTGGGATATCATTATCATTGATGTATTGAAATCTATTTTAAGCTTATGCATAAGCTCCAAAATCTGAGCTTGTATAGTAACATCCAGTGCCGTGGTCGGTTCATCGGCTATAAGCAGTTGAGGGTTGCAAGCCAAAGCTATCGCAATAACCACCCTTTGTTTCATTCCTCCGGAAAACTGATGGGGATATTCGTCATAGCGTACCTTCGGTATTCCGACTCTTTCCAGCATTTCACATGCTATGATTCCCGCCTTTGCCTTGCTTACTTTTTGGTGAAGCCTTATAACCTCGGCAATTTGCTCCCCTATGGTTATCACCGGATTTAGAGATGTCATAGGGTCTTGAAATATCATGGATATTTTATTACCCCTTATCTTTCTCATTTCACTTTCTCTTTTTTTAATAAGATCTTCACCGGAAAAATAAATTTTGCCTCTTTCAATTACTCCCGGCGGATTGGGAATGAGCTTTAAAATAGCCTTAGCTGTTGTTGTTTTACCTGCACCGGTTTCTCCCACCAAGCCTACTGTTTCACCTTTTTTCACGACAATATTCATTCCGTTTACTGCATTAACCTTCTTATTGTCGGAAGTATAGCTCACAACCAAATCCTCAATATTTAATAATACATCATTCATTTACATCACCTATCTTTTCAGTCTGGGATCCAAAGCATCCCTCAATCCGTCTCCGAATAAATTTAAAGAAAATATGGTAACCATAATCGTCACGCCGGGAAAAGTTACTATGTGCCAATAATCGCGAATATACACTCTGCCCGCCGAAAGCATTGCACCCCACTCCGGAGTCGGCGGCTGTATCCCCAACCCGATAAAGCTAAGAGCTGCTGCAGATAATATTGCACCGGCTACCCCCAAGGTTGCCTGTACAATAAGGGGTGCCATAGCATTCGGAAGTATATGCTTTACGATAATCTTATAATCCTTTACGCCTATGCACCTTGCCGCTTCTATAAATTCCTGTTCCTTTACTGTCAATACGGAAGCCCGAACAACTCTCGCATAAGTGGGTACAGTCCCCACACCCACAGCAATCATGGCATTAGTAAGGCCCGGACCCAAAGCCGCCGCTATGGATATGGCAAGAAGAGTGCCCGGTATAGCAAGTAAAGTGTCAATAAATCGCATAATCACATTATCAACAATACCCCCATAATAAGCTGATATGGAGCCCAGCGTCCCACCTATTAGAACCCCTATCCCCACGGCAATAAATCCCACTTGTAATGAGACTCTGGAACCATAAATAATTCTGCTGAAAATATCTCTGCCAAAATTGTCAGTCCCCATCAAATGTCTCCAACTGGGCAATAAGTTTGCCATCTTTAAATGCTGCTCATCATATCCATATGGTGCAATAAAAGGAGCAAAAACAGCCATAATAAAAAGCATGATGATAACAAACAATCCAAACATTGCGGCCTTATTTCTCTTTAATCTTATCCACGCTTCTTTAAATTGACCTCTTTTTCGTTTACTATCTTTATTCATGGCACACCTCTTTATTTTTCCTTATCTTTTTCCTACTATATAAAGATTTGATTCGAGGGTCAACAAATGCATATAGAATATCAACAAAAAGATTGATAAGACTAAAAGCTATAGCTATAAAAAGAACACCGCCTTGAACCACGGGATAATTTCTGGCTTTAATGGAATCCACCATCAGCTTTCCTATACCGGGAATAGAAAATATTGATTCAGTTAAAATTGCACCGCCTAATCCCCTCCCCAATTGGAGTCCAATAACTGTAATAATAGGTATCAATGCATTTTTTAGCGCATGCTTCATTATAACGACATTTTCCTTATTTCCCTTCGATCTGGCAGTGGTTATATAATCCTGCCTTATTACCTCCAACATGCTTGAGCGTGTCATTCTGGTAATAGTTGCAGCCAAACTGGTACCTATCGTAACAACAGGCAGTATCCAATATATGGGGCCATAAAAACCGGAAGCCGGTAATAATGCGAAATGAACTGAAAATACTATAATCAGCACCAAGCCTTGCCAAAAATTGGGCATAGATACGCCCACTAAGGCTAATACCATAGCTAAATTATCAAATATGGAATACTGCCTCGTAGCAGATATTATTCCTGTGGGAATCCCTATAAGAGTTGCCAAGGCAACACTCATAGAAGCCAATAGCATGGTCTTTGGCCATCTATCCATTATTTCAGTTGTTACGCTTCTCCGTGTAATATAAGAAGTGCCTAAATCACCTTTAGTGACTATATTTTTTACATATCTTAAATATTGCTTAACAAAGGAATCATTTAATCCCATCTCGTCTTTAAGCTCCTGGACTGCTTCTTCAGAAGCCGATTCGCCCAAAATTATTCTGGCCGGGTCGCCGGGTGCTATATAAATCATTGAAAAAACTACAAGTGAAACACCTAATAAAACCGGAATCATCATTATAATTCGATTTAGAATATACTTATACATTTTATCACCTGCGAATTCAATCTCTTAAAATTATTTCATCAATTATTTTTTCAATATAATCCAAAGCGATATCAGTCATAAGTTTTCCCATTTCATAACTGGACTTAGTCGCATCACCCAAAGCTCCGTTTTCTGTCACATCCTTTTTCCAATCCCATGCCGTATTTCCATCTATCATCATATTTTTAAAATATGGACTCTCTTCATGCAGCTGTCCCGCTTTTAGATTATCGCTAACAACCCAGGGAGCCAGATACATGCATTGTGAGGTCTCTACCTGACAGGCATGTCCCACTACTTTGGGTATCCCATACTTTTCCTCCAATGTTTTTCTGGCAATATTTGTGCCCATACCCGTCCAATAAGCATCGATGCCATGCTCGTATTTCAATATCTGTATCGCCCCGTCAAGGGCTACTCTGTTACCTCCATGGCCGTTTATATAAAGAATCTTTTTTATTCCGTGTTTATTTATAGTTATTCCTATATCTACAAGCATATCAATCATTGTTTTAACTTGCAACGTAACAGTACCGGGAAAACCCATATGATGATGGCTTACCCCATACGTGACCGGCGGAAATATTAATGCTTTTTCCTCAATCCTATCTCCCAATAATTTACTGAATTCATAAGCTCTATCAGTATCCGTTGTAAAGGTTGTGTTAGGGCCATGTTGCTCACATGAGCCTGTAGGAATAATGGCAAGTTTTATATTCTTTAAATTTTTTTCTACCTCGGACCAAATCATTTCACTGGCTAATAATCTTCCCATATCATTTCTCCATTTCCTAAGCTAATTAAAGGGAAATAACCTCAAAATTATAAATCTTTTTGATTATTTCCCTTTATTAATTCTATTATTTAAAAGTTACTACAGACAAATCCGGTGTATTACCCGGGTGACATTCAAGGTTTTCTACATTTTCTCGTGCGGCATATATAGCATCGGTAAAACAAATTGGAATCATATTAAATTGAGTCCACATGTATTCCATTGCTTCATTGTACACTTTTTCCCTTTCAACGGTATCATAAGTGCTTTTGCCTTTCTCCAAATATTCATCAATTTTCGGATTATCTATTCTCAAGAAACTCTTATATGTTGACGGCCACGGCATCAAAGCATGGTCCGGGTCACCGGTTGTAGGTGTTGAGTTGGTTATACCCATCGTTACTTCCCCATCAGCTGCTTTTGACAATAATGTTGCTTGCTCCATTATCTGTATATCTGTTTCTATGCCCATTTCCTTCCACATGTTTTGAATAATTTCGGCCACATCCATAAAATTTCTGTCTTCATTTGTCATCAATACAACTTCCAAACCGTCGCCATATCCTGCTTCAGTTAATAACTGTTTAGCCCTTTCAGGATTATACTCGTAGGGACCTACCTTTTTATAACCGAATACTGTAGGTGCCATCAGGGAGTCCGCTAATTTTGCACTTCCTTTATATACTGATTCCACTATATCCTCCATATTTAAGGAAATGACCAAGGCTTCTCTAACCCTTATATCATCATATGGTTTTAAAGACATGTTCATTGTTATGTAAGAATATTTATAACCCGGTCCTTTTATCACTTTTGTATTTTCATTTTTGGTTAAACGCTCTACATCATTAGAGGCGACATCATATATAATATCCACTCCTCCGGTCTCTAACTCAATCGCCCTGTTTGCCTGCTCTGTTATAATCCTAAATACCAATTTACTGTACGCAGGCTTTTCTCCCCAATAATCTTCATTTCTTTCCAAAACTAAACTGTCACCTGTAATCCAATCTTTAAGAATAAAAGGTCCTGTGCCAACGGGGTTTCTTCCGTATTCTTCGCCACCCATTTCTTCCATTGCTTTCTTATTTATAATATCTCCCCTGGATGAGGAAAGATAATTATATATAGGCGCAAACGGATATTTTACTTTTATGTCAATCGTCAAATCATCTATAGTCTCGGTAGCTTCTCCGTCAAAAGCAGAAAACATGGATGCGCTGCCTCTCTCTATCGTCGAACGCTCTATTGAGTACCTAACGTCTTCGGAGGTAAGCTTATCACCATTTGAAAAATAAACATCGTCTCTCAGATAGAATCGTATTGTCGTATCGTCTATAACTTCCCATTTTTCAGCCAAACACGGAATAATCTCTCCTTTTTCATCCTGTGCAACTAATGTATCATATACAACACGCTGTAATGCAAAGTTTGCCAATGCTGTACTATTATGAGGGTCTAATGTAGCCGGTTCAGCTCTTATTGCAACTAGCAAGTCTTCCTTTAATGTCTCAACTTCCTCCTCTACCTCTACTTCCCCACTAATCGGTTGTTCTTTTGTACAGGCTGCCATAAATATCATCGTCACGCATAGCAAAAGCAATAAGTACTTCCTTTTCATTTTTTATCCCCCTTTAAATTTATTTTATAAATAGATGATATCATAAAATATCCAATAAGTAAATGATTTTATATACTTTATTTAATTAGTATATAAATATATACATTTTATTAGCTTAAATATTCTTTTTTGCGCAATAACTTATATAATGTTGTATATGTATACTATGATATTATATAAAGTTATATATCATTTTTATTGAACCTTTTAAAATTGTAATATATAATGTACGTATAATTATTTTATCTACTTGGAGGATTTTATGGAGAAATATCGTTTATCTAATCCCATAGAAAATATTAAAAAGCGGTACAATAAACTTAGTAAAGCACAAAAGAAGATTGCAGACTTTATACTAAGCAGAGAAGATATAGGGAGTTTTCTTTCTTTGAACGAACTCAGCGAACAAGCTGATGTGACAGCGGTAACCGTTGTAAGATTTTGCAAAAGTATCGGTTATAATACCTTCAGTGATTTCAAAAAAGACTGTCAAAACTACCTTCAATCTATGATACTGCCACGAAATGTAGTTAAATTTGACTATGAAGATACACCTGAATCAATGGATAGTACACTAAAAAAAGTTATAGAAAACGAAAAAACTCTTATCGATGAAACATTAAAACATATTAATTATGACAGCATCAAACAATCCATAGAAATGATTCTATATTGTAAGAAGGTTCATATAGCCGCAAGGGGCATAACTATCCCCGTAGCAAAAATATTAAAAATCAGACTGGACTTTCTATGCATAGAATCGGAACTTATAAAGATGGATAATATAAATTTATTGCCAAGAAGGCTATTGAATTGCAATGAAGATGATGTTTTTATTATATTCTCCTTCCCAAACTATTCGCAATCCTTAGGAGATTTAGCAAAATGCGTTAAAAGTCTTGGAAGCAAAATAATATGCATTACCGATAAAGCAATCTCCCCGCCTGCTTTATTTTCTGATATATTGCTCACTTGCCAGACATCCAGTACCGTATTTTATAATTCAATGAC
>CAYXUX010000115.1:0-6254 GCA_964468275.1 uncultured Clostridiaceae bacterium | reverse complement strand
GCTTTCCCTATACCCCTGATATTATTTCTTGCATTTTAATATTCATTAAATAGCTTGCAACAATGATGTTGCAGAAATATTATAATGATAAATAAAAAAGTTGTTTGTTTTTCTATATTTTGTGTTATAATATGGTTAAAGAGACCGCCACATGATGTGGTTGCCTCACAATGATGGTTTAAATTAATTTACCACCCTGCATCGGCATTGCAGGGTGGTTTGCATTTATGCTTTAAATCTTCTTGCTGTTAAATCTCAGCAAGACTACGATTAACATACCAAAACTTATCATTAAAGATATTGTTTCATATGTACTCATAGCCTCACCTCCTTAGTAAAAAGGAGGCAACCACACCTGCAACGATCTCAATTATTATTTTACCATGTTAAGGTAACTGTCTACAACTTTTAATTTCAAAAACTTTCTTAATCCGCCATTAATACTCTGTCCATGACGCCCATTCTTTTATAATTCCATTGAATGGCTTGCAGCAGTACGAGCTAAAAATCAATAATTCTTATTGACCTTTTAGGTAAATAAGAGTATAATATTGTTAACCTATCAGGTAAATATAAGGTTTTTTAAGGAGAAATGAATATGTCTATAAAATTATTGGATTTAGAACCTCAAAGGCGAGATGCTATCTTGAATGCGGCGTTAAAGGAATTTGCAAAAAAAGGATTTGACGATGCTTCTACTAATGTAATTGCTAAAGAGTCAGGGATCTCTAAGGCTCTGATGTTTCATTATATAAACAGCAAACAAGAGCTTTTTCTGTTTGTGTATGACTATTTTACCAAGCTTCTCGATAATGAATACTTCACAAAAATTGATTTTACAGAAGAAGATTTATTTAATAGATTGCGCCAATCGTATCTGCTTCAGATTGATTTGATAAAGCAATATCCATGGATTTTTGAATATAGCAAGCTTTCAGTTATAACAAACTCCGACAAAGTCAATAAAGCCCTTGAGAATATGGCAAACAAAAAGCAGTCGTCATGCAGTCAACAAATAACTGACATGATAGACATTTCTAAATTCAGAGATGGTCTGGATATTAATATATGCAAACAGTTAATTCTCTGGGCTAATCTTGGATTTACTAATGAAATATTAAATGATATCAGAAATTCGCAATCTTCAAATTTGGATTATCAAAGTATAATTAAAAAACTTGACGAATTCCTTGACGAGCTAAGGAAAGTTTTCTATAAGCCATGCAAGGAGTAGTGTTCGCTGGTGCCCAAATGAGGCTGTTGAATATTATTAAGATCAAGAATTTTATCAATAATTTGGAGGCGTGGAATGAGTGAGAGAAACAAACTGTTCTACATTCTTACGAGGCATCCGGGGAAAAAGTACATCAGTATTGTATTGGCGCTTGCCCTTGTTGTTTTGAATAATGTCGGTAAAGAATCAATAGATGAGGAGTATGAGATGATTGATGCACGTGAGCCGATAATTGTAGAATTCCCTTTGAGAGGAGAGTGGCTTTCTCCTAATACTCCGGGGACGAAAATTCCGAGTCATGGGACAAATCAATTAGGATCAAGATATGCTTTTGACTTTATCCAAGTAGATTGGGAAAGAAAGGGGCGGCCTGCCTATTGCGTTAACTTACTGCGATATCTTCTCTTTGGGGTTCCTTTAAATAAGTATTATTGCTGGAGCCAAGAAGTATATGCACCTTGCAATGGGGTCATTGTCCAAGTAGAAGATGGTTATAAAGAACGAACGCGAACGAACTTACTTTTAGATATATCTGGTGCTTATAAAAACGCTCATTATTTCAATCCGGAAAAGGACGATATACGAATAGTTGCCGGCAATTACATCATCATGGAAATTGATGACAATGTATATGCTGCTTTTGCCCACCTGCAAACAGGGTCTATTCAGGTTTCCATTGACCAAAGCGTGAAAAAAGGCGATGTCATCGGCAAAATAGGTAATTCAGGAAATTCATTTGGCCCTCATTTGCATTTTCAGCTTATGGATAGCAGAGATATAGTTACTGCCAAAGGATTGCCCTGTGCTTTTGAAAAATATGAAATATTTAAAGATGGTGAGTGGCAAGAAGTAGTGAATGGTATCCCCAAAGATAAAGATAGGATAAGGTTTAGCAATCCGGTATCGAAACAATAAAACTGACAACAATTACGGATTGACAAATTTATAACATCGGGGCAAATTATCCCGATATACACATGATAACAATAATAAGTACTTGATTTGGAAAGACTAGCTAAAAAGGCAAGATTAATAATAAAAAAGTTGTTTATTCTTCTATATTTTGTGTTATAATATGGTTAAAGAGACCGCCACAT
The DNA here is from genome assembly GCA_964468275.1 of uncultured Clostridiaceae bacterium. Taxonomy (GTDB): domain Bacteria; phylum Bacillota; class Clostridia; order Lutisporales; family Lutisporaceae; genus JAAYKT01. The sequence continues at coordinate 3,923 of CAYXUX010000115.1, read as the reverse complement.
GATGTGGTTGCCTCACATGAAGTTAATTAAATAACCACTCTGCAAGGCATTGCAGGGTGGTTTTGTTATTTGCTAACTTTTCTTATGTTGAACTAGCGTGTTGAATTAGCGGGCATTAACAAATTCCACTAAAGGCCTGATTTGTTCCTGACTGGAATTATCATAAGACGATTTTATTGCTTCACAGGTGATTTGTTCCATCTGAGTCTTATTCCTTTTAAATCTTAGGAATACTCCTAACCCCGCCATTAGTATTCTGTCCAAAATGCCCATTCTTTCATAATTTAAACCTCCCTGGAAATAGAAAAAATCCATGTCATTTAAGGAGTTGTCTTCTTTTACTTTTTTTATTTCCTCTTCTATTGGTGGCATCGCCCCTGTAGCAAACACAATAATCCTTTTACCTGATAAAGAGGGAAAATTGTTTTTTAAAACTTTTAGGCCAATGATTTTTCCGGCGTGTAAGCTCCCCCCAAAAATAATAATGTCATAGGGTGACATATTTACCGCATGAAATTCTTCTACGGGAATAATACGGCAGTTAAGCTCATCCTTTATCCAATTGGCGTACTTCTTTGTAAAACCGGTTTTCGATTTGTAAACTACGATAGTTCTTTTTTCTTGCATTTAGACCCCTCCTCTTTTTGCCTTTCAGGATATCTCTTGGCACTCGATCTATAACTATAATAATTATTACATAATCCTTCCCTCTACTCCACACCCAACGCCTTAAACACGGCATCCTCGGCTGATTGATAAAAAATCAAATTAAACTTGCCCATCAGTTCCGGAGGCACCGATGCCATATCCGTCGCCGATGTGATTGGCAATAAAACCTTTTTAGCACCGCTGTCAAGACAAACCTGAAGCACATTTGCCAATTCTTCAACTTTAATAATAGTCCCGCTAATGCTCATATTCCCTAAAACAGCAAGACTGCTAATCACGGGTTTATGGAGGGCAGCAGAACATAAAGCAACCAATGCTGTTAGTGACAGCTGATTGGTAATACCGATACCGTTTAAATCCTGCAAATGCATCAGATAATCCTTTGTCGAAGTGCTAATGGTACCGCTGATATTCTTACTGTTCGCTTTCAAAAACCTATAAGCCGTGTCAATCGACTCTCTCGCCTCACGGTCAGACCCGATACCTGTCCTCTCAAACTTCCCCGAGCCTGTAACCATCTCAGTTTCCAGCTTAAATACGCCTATCATGCCAGATTTACCTCTGCTTACCGTATAAACCTGTCCCGGCTTATGTAAACCTTCGGGAATCAATTTCCCTCCACCCTGTTCCGGCACAGGTACAAATTCCTCGGTAAAATCCTCATTATCTATATAAGAAAAATTAACATCATAGAATTCCATCCCGCCGATTTTCTTCAATTGCTCTTTCACACGCCGACGGCTTTCCATGGCGAAGCGAAGGATTTCTTCCACATCTTCTTTATCAAACTTTCCGTTGGGATATATAAGCTTTATAAGTCCTGAGACCATCTTTCTCACTGCTATAACATCACGCTGATTTAGATTATTCCCCAACTTAAAATATTTATCCAAAGCATCCGCATAGGAAGTCTTTCTCAACTCCCTTAAAAACTCCGCCAAATAATCAGTGATAAAGCCATACTCATTGGTGAAAAAATCCGGTCTGTATTTCGGTATTTCCCACCCGGGTAAATAGCAATGCATCCTATCAAAAAAAGCACTGTCATAAGCCATAGCCTCGGGGAAAGAATCAAACAAATGAGATGTCTTAAGAAGAACATCAACGCTTTGATTGATATTGCCTACGAAAACCATGGAGGCAGAGGCGTTTTTTTCTTCTTTCCCTCTGGAAAAAGAGCCTGAAGCCATAAAGTCTTTCATGATCTGGACACCGTCTTTATCCTTAAAGGTAATACCCGCCACTTCATCAAAAGCTACGCAATCCCACATACCCACCAAACCAATTGTCTTATTTGCCATATTATAAAAAAGATTTGCAACAGTAGTCTGTCCTCCCGAAACCAAAATACTGTTAGGTGAAATCTCCTTATAAACATGGGACTTACCGGTGCCTCGAGGTCCCAATTCACATAAATTAAAATTGTTTTCAACAAGGGGAATCATTCGTGCCAGAAGGAGCATTTTAACTCTTAAATCAAATCTTGCCGGTTCCATACCGATAGAACGAAGAAGGATATCTATCCACTCATCTTTGGTGAACTTATATCTGCCGTTTAAAACCTCGCTCATATCAAGATTCGGCATTTGAATGGGAGTAAGCTTTGAAATAATAAAAGGAATTCGGCTCTTGTCGGCTTCATCGTAATAATATTCAAGCTGAACGATACACCAAATACCGCCGCTTAGAAGTCGTTCAAAATCCGAAGCATATTTGGGGGCAATTGGTACATTTTTGATTCCCAAATTGGAAAACTCCGCTTCATAAATATCCTGACGATAATTCAGCTTAACCGCAACTTTATCAATAATAGTATAGCTGCCTCTTTCTCTCAGCTTGGAAATAATCTTTTGCGCCTCATCGGGACGAACGAAATTCTCCGCCAAAATATTTTTAACATTATTGACACCTTCCGAAATAGAATCCTCGTCAGTGGTAGCGCAATACATACCAAGGAGATATTCCAAAACATAAATCGGTACATTAGCACCTTCTTTGATTTTTTTAGTCAAATCTTTACGAACTATCTTGCCGGCAAAAACATCATTCAGCTTATCATTCAGCAAAACATCTATCTCGCCCTTTTTATCATCACGAATCTCATCATCAATTTGCATATCAAAATCATCTTCAAACTCCTCAATCTCCATTACATCATGCTCTCCTTCAAATTCACTCACTTTCAAACACCCCCTTATAAATTAAAACCGAAGTCATCGGCAAAGGCTATATCCATCACAACGCCGTGCCGGAAAACTTCCACATCATTCTTTTCATCATAAGCCACCAAATAATATCGTTTTGTCTTGTCATACTGTTTATTCTTAAAATTGAACTTCAACCTAAAAATTCTTTTCCCCGGCTCCTCGTCTTTTTTATCCGCTACATAAATGTATTCGTTGGATATCTTTTCATTATTTTCAGAAATAAAGAAAATCTTATACTTAGTTTCCTTCACCACATCGCTGACAGGTTCGGATTGGATAAAATCCAAAGTAGTAATCAAATTGGTTATCTTTTGTACCATGCTTATTAAAGTGATTTGAGCCGGTTTTGTTTCCGCATAGCCCCGTTCAACTTTTACATCAATTACGGGGATTATCATTTCCTGAGGCGAAGAACCGCCGTGAACATAATTCTGCCCGCTGCCGGCAACCTTAAAAACATGAGAACTGATAGGAACAGAAACCATCTTCTCATTTTCATTACCAAGAATATCCCCCATGGAATAAGATACAATACCGTCATCTTTCAGAGGCTCATGAGAAACAATAAAACGACGATTGATAAAAGCTTCTTTATCCGCAAAATGAATTATTTTATCCGTCTCCTCCAATTTGTCACGCTTATATATAAAACCGTGATCCGCCGTTACGACAAAATGTTGCGTATTGGCACTGTTTGAAATCCGTTTGATAAATGCAAATAATTCATCCACAGCCTCATAACAGGCGATAAATACCTCATTTCCTGTAATCAGCTTATCCCCTCGGGCATCTATCTGGTTGTGATATACATATACCACATCCATTCCGGTAAAAACCTCCCGAAGCTCATCCTTTTTCATAAGCTTAAGATCATCAAACTGAATACATCTGCTCTCGGGCTTATAAGCTTTAAGTATTGACTCTCGTTGTTTCAGAGAGTCGCTTGGCAACCCGTCCACAAGGACTCTGTTATCCTCTGTCAACTCTATAGACTTATGAGGCAAAAGAGCACCCATGCCAAGCTTAGTAAAGGAAGGCAGAACACTG
>CAYXUX010000114.1:0-6278 GCA_964468275.1 uncultured Clostridiaceae bacterium | reverse complement strand
CTGCCCCGGCCATCTACAATACCAAATTGCCTGTCTTCAATGCCGTCATCCAAAGCAATCAGTGCATCTCTTACCTTTTCAGGGGAATAGCCTTTTTCCAAAATTCCTATGCCTATTTCTCCAAAATCAAAATTTGCATAGGCTTGAGTAGCAATGCCGCCGACATTGGCCTTGGCCCAGATGACTCCCGAGCCCACGGCTAAAAATTTTGATTGAACAGCTATCCCTATTTCTTTTGTAACAGGATCTCTGCCAATAATTGAAAAAGTTGAAACGATTTTCATTTAGACACCTCTTTTATTTAAATATTTACTCACAAATTAAAACAGAAAGGTTTTCTATTTTTATAAAAACAGTTATAAATACAAACATTTTTAGTTATATAAAATACAAGAAACAAAATGCCCTTTCAAAACTTCTTTATAGTCTATTTCTTTACCTAAGCATTCGTCCCTGAAATGTGGGCATCTTGGTGCAAATCTGCAGCCCGGTTTTGGATCTATAGGACTGGTAACTTCACCTTTTACTATTTCCTTATCTTCTCCACGCCGGCTCAAATTAGGTACTAATATAGCACTTAGCAATGCCTGGGTATAAGGGTGCTTTGGGTTTTCAAAAAGTTCGTCGGAACTTGCCTTTTCAATTGATTGTCCAAGGTACATAACCATTATTTCATCACTTATATGCTTAACTACGCTTAAATCATGGGTTATAAACATGTATGTAAATTCTTTTTCCTCCTGAAGATCCATCATCAAATTTAATATCTGAGCCTGTATGGAAACGTCCAAGGCAGATACAGGTTCATCACAGACTATAAATTCCGGATCCAAAGCCAAGGCCCTGGCTATACCAATTCTTTGCCTTCTCCCGCCGTCTAATTCATGAGGATAGGCGTTTACTAATCTTTTAGCCAAGCCCACCGTATCCATTAGTTCTGACACTTTTATATTGATCTTTCTGTTGCCGGTAATGATTTTGCTAACTTTTATAGGTTCTGCAATTATTTCACTGACTGTCATTCTGGGGTTTAGTGAAGCGTAGGGGTCTTGAAAGATAATTTGCATATTTTTGCGCATGTTCAGCATTTGATTAAAATTATAATTTAGTATATTTTGACCTTTATATAATATTTCACCATCTGTCGCATCCAGGAGCCTTAGTATTGTTCTACCCAAAGTTGATTTGCCGCACCCGGATTCCCCTACAACACCCAAGGTCTTTCCTCTATCAATTTTTAGATTTATATTATCAACGGCATGGAGGCTACCTTCACTCGTTTGGAAATATTTTTTTAGATTTTTGGTTTCGATTAAAGGTTTATTCATGTACTCACCTTTTTTCCTTATATTATAAAGTTTCCATGCCATTAAATAGATGGCACTTTATGGAATGAGTCTTTTCTTTATTAACCCATCTTGTAAGTGGCTCTTCTTTTTGACATATATCCATACATTTGTTGCAGCGAACGTGGAAGTAACAACCACTGGGCAGATTTGTAGGATCCGGCATTAAGCCCTCCACAGGGCTCAGTCGCTTGGCTTTTTTCGATAAATCAGGTATTGCTCCAAACAAGCCGGTAGTATAGGGATGATGGTGTTCCGATTCAAAAATATCTTTTATATCACCAATTTCAATGACCTGTCCTGCATACATTATAGCAACCTTGTCACATATTTCTGCTACAACCCCCAAATCATGGGTTATCAGAAGCATAGATGTATCTATTTTTTCCTTCAGTTCTTTCATCAGTTTTAAAATTTGCGCTTGGATAGTTACATCTAAAGCAGTAGTAGGTTCATCTGCTAAAAGCAATTTTGGTTCACATGCCAAAGCTATTGCTATTACAACTCTCTGCTTCATCCCACCGGAAAACTGGTGTGGATATTCTTTTTTTCTTGAAGGTGGAAGGCCAACCATTTCCAATATTTCATCTACTCTTTTTGATAGTTCTTCTTTTCCCATGTTTTTCTTATGAAGAGCTAATACTTCTGCAATCTGATAGTCTACTGTCAAAGTAGGATTCAGACTTGTCATGGGATCTTGGAATATCATAGATATTACATTACCTCGCAGTAGCCGCATATCGTGTTTTGTGGCTTTTGTTATATTTATATCCTCAAGTTTAATTTCGCCATTTTTTATAATCCCTGTTTTATCCGGTAATAGCTTCATAATGCTTAGCGCTGTTGTTGTTTTGCCTGCACCGGTCTCACCAACTAGGCCCAGGGTTTCACCTTTATTTATTAATAAATTTAAATCATTAATTGCATGTACAGTAGCTTCATCGGTCTCGTAAATAACACTTAGGTTTTTTATTTCAAGTAATTTTCCCGTCATATATTCACTCCCAATACAAGTATACTAGATGCTATTCCTTTAAACGCGGGTCCAATGCATCTCTTAGACCATCGCCGATTAAATTCAGCCCCATAACAGAAAGGATTATTGCCAAACCGGGTATTATAACCAGATAAGGGTAGTTTCTCATTTGTGATCTGGCATCAGCAAGCATAGAACCCCACTCCGGCATCGGTGGTTTAATACCTAAACCTAAGAAGCTTAAACTTGAAATCAGTATTATGGCGCTAGCTATGCTTAAGGTTGATTGTACCAATAAGGGCCCGATTGCATTTGGTATAATATGTTTTAGGATAATCCTTCTGTTTCTTGTTCCGCAAGCTACAGCGGCTTCAATAAATTCCTGATTTTTTATTGATAACACTGATGATCTGATAATCCTGGCAAATTGTGCTATATAAGATATACTAAGGGCTATAATTAAGTTGGTCAATCCTGCCCCTAAAGCTGCTACGATGGAGATAGCCAAAAGCATAGACGGTAGTGCCATTAAGATATCCATTGTCCTCATAAGAATATTATCTATTTTTCCACCATAGTACCCTGCCATAGAGCCAATGACGGCGCCAATTAGCGAAGAGGAGGTAATGCCGACTATACCTGCAAATAGTGATACACGGGCACCAAAGACTATCCTAGCAAATATATCTCTACCGTATTGATCCGTACCAAACCAACTCTCTTTATTAGGGGCTTGAAGACGATTCCTCATATTTTGGCTTATAGCAACTTCATAGTCGGATATTATCGGCGCAGAAGCTGCTATAATAATTAAAAACACCAATATTATTAATCCAACCATTGCCAACCTGTTTTTTTTATATCTAAACCAAATAGATTTAAATTGGCTTCTTTTTTTATCTTTATTTTCTAATATATTTTCTTTTACCATTATCATCACCTGCCTATGGGTATTACTTATTTAAAATCGTGGTTTTTAATCTGGGATCTATATATGTATAAATTATATCTACCAGTAAATTCATTATACTTATTGCAATTGCAATAAAAATAATTGCACCGATAACTATGGGAGTATCTTTAGTTCTAATTGATTGTACAGTAAGAGATCCGATTCCCGGAAGGGCAAAGGTGCTTTCAATAATCATACCCCCACCTAACATAAGGGCAAAGTTCATACCCACTATGGTGATAATGGGCAATAGAGCATTTTTCAGGGCATGTTTTGTAATAACCTTATATTCACCAAGCCCCTTTGACCTGGCAGTTCTTATATAGTCTTGCCTTATAACTTCCAACATACTGGAGCGAGTCATACGAATCATTGAGGCAAGGCTAAAGGCTCCCAGTGTAATAGATGGAAGTATAAAGTGCTGCCATGTATAGGCACCTGTAGCCGGTAATAAATCAAGCTTTAGTGAAAAGAATAGCATAAGCATTAGCCCTAACCAGAAATTGGGCATGGAAGTGAGCAAAAGTGCACTGGTAAGGCTGATAGTATCTATTATGGAGTATTGTTTTGCTGCTGATACTATACCAATAGGTATACCGATAATTACTATTAATAACATACTCCCCGTTGCAAGTTTAAAAGAAGTGGGCATCCTGGCTATTAGTTCAGATAGCACCGGGAGACCCGTTCTATAGGATTTTCCGAAATCTCCACGAGCTGCGTTCCCTACATATCGTAGGTATCTTAGGAGTACATGGTCATTTAATCCCATTTCCTCCCGGAGTATTTTTACTGATTCATCAGTAGCACTGTCACCTAAAATTATTCTTGCAGGGTCACCGGGCGTCAAGTCTAATATCATAAAAACAATAAAGGAAATTCCAAGTATTATGGGCAACATAATCAATAATCTTTTGCCAATATATTTAAGCATTTCAATCCCCTCTATACTAATTATTAGGTGTTTAACATCTATTCAATATATGAATAAGTATTAAACACCTTTTTTGATTTATTTTATTATTTTAATCCCAATAGAAGTATGATAGGTTATACTCAGTAATTATTCTTTGGGGTACTATTCCTTTTAAATCTTTATGTGCGGCTTCTGCCATATCCGATACATATAGGGGTATAGTAATCACTTCTTCTTTCCATAGCTCTGCCACGTCGGCATATAGCTTCTTCCTTTCTTCTTGGTCTATGGATTCTCTTGCCCTATCCAGTAAATTATCCAACTCTTTATTTTCTACTAAGACAAAGTTTCTGCCTTTAGTAATCATTTCACTATGAAATAATTCGTAGATATGATCAGCATCCAAGTAGGGTACAGTCATATTCAAAGAAGTAATCTGATAATCCCTTTGAGTTAAGGTTTTATCAAGATAAGCTCCCCATTCAAGACTATCAATTTCTGCATCTATACCTATTGCTTTAAGCAAATCTTGTATTATTTCCGCACGTTTTCTATAGTCCTCAAGCTCACTTGTAGTTATAGTGCATTTTAGTCCATCAGGATAACCTGCTTCAGCAAGCAGCTCTTTGGCTTTATCCAAATCATATTCTCTATTTTTAAAATTTTCCGGCCAACCAAAGGCGGCTTTTGTCATAGGTGTTTCCAAAGTAGATGCATATCCATCTTCAGCACCTAGAATTATAGCTTCTTTATCTATAGCATGGGCTATTGCCTGTCTTAATTTCTTATTAGAAAAAACTTTATCTTTGTTATTAAATCTTATGCATGTAACTGCTGTCCCATCATATGGATAAAGGGTAAGATTTGGATTATTATCAATATTGGTTCGGTCTTCAACAGGTACGATAATAGTGAAATCTATTTCACCTTTTTCCAAAGATACTACACGGGTATTTGGGTCTGATTGAAATCTTATCAATACATCCTTTATTGGTGCAGCGCCTTTATAATAATCTTCAAAGGCTTTTAGTGTTATTTCTTCTCCGCTTTTCCACTCAACAAACTCATAAGGACCTGTTCCTACAGGTTTTCTCTTATAGCCTTCAGGATCTGCTTCGTATGCTTTTTTGTTTAAAATACCCATATTTGCTGTTGCAAGGCATTGCTCTATGGGACCAAAAGAATGTTTAAGCTTCAACAACACAGTTTTCTCATCAATAATCTCTGCTGAATCTATAGCTGTGGTAACTCTAGAAGTAAAGCTTGACTCCAATGCTTTATTTAAACTAAATACTACGTCATCGGCAGTCATTATATCTCCGTTGTGGAATTTTACATTATCCCTTAGATAAAATGTGATTTCAGTTCCATCATCAGAAAACTCCCAACTTTCCGCTAGTGCGGGACCTAAAGTGTTATCCGGTTGCTCTCTTATCAAATTATCATATATTTGATAAACTAATGTACGTGTACAATCATCTCCTGCATCATGAGGATCCAATGAAGTAGGCTCACCATATAAGCCAAAGTTTAAGTCCGTTCTTACAGTCTTTTCACCTGCATCTTCAACTTCGTCACCGCCGGTTTCTACTGTTTCACTGCCACCGCATCCTGCAAGTATAAGTGATAGGGCAATGACACAGACTAGAAATAATTTTAGTCTTTTACTCATTTAATTACTCCCTCCTTCTAATTTTTAGGATAAACCTGTAATTATGTATAAGGTACATATAAGAAATAATGTCTAAACCTCCCCTCTATTCAATTTTTAACAATTAATTTGCAATATTTTAAAGAGCTGCTAACTCATTATGTCGTAATGCATTAGTGTGCTGATTGGGCAATAATATCATGATATTTATACTATAATAGCATGATATTATTTTAAAAGCAATAACTAATTATTTATTAATGTAATAAATTTAGTTGTAAATTAATATAAAATAGAATATAAAATCAAGCCACAATCCATATTTTGTGATAAAATAATAATAGAGGGGGTAAGACATTGAAAAAGATGAAGATTAGGCAAATAAAAACAAAAGATGGCACATTTTTGATGTCACCTAAAAATGATTTTGTTTTTAA
>CAYXUX010000113.1:0-6356 GCA_964468275.1 uncultured Clostridiaceae bacterium | reverse complement strand
GGATTCCCTTTTGCACAAAGTAACGAGAGGGACTGCTATCGGAGGAGCTACCGGAGGGACGGTTCTGTTTTGCTAAACAGCAAAACAGAACCGTCCTTCCGTAGCTTTTTGGTCGCAGATGCTTCTCCCTACTTGTTTTTTTTATATAGTAGGAAAGTTCTACTTTCCTACTATATAAAAAAACAATTTACTTATATGCCGTGCCAATATTTCCTCATTTTATTCGGAAATGGCACATGGCTATAAAAGCGGCCTATCATACTAAAAATCTATTAGCAACTATATGGTTTAACAACGTAAGTTAATAAACTAATGCGGCGAAGCCGCTTTTATTCTGTAATAAATATGGTAAAATTAAGTAGGACATAGACAATAAATAGAAACGGGGTGAGAGGTTGGCAGAGTTGAAGAAGGATTTTTGGTTTATGCCTTTGTTTGCGGGAGTTGCCTTTATTTTTGCCGCCGGGCTGCATATCTCTTTGATTTGGTTTCTTTTTAATCTCTGCTTAATATGCATCATTCTCACTTTGATTTATCGATGGCGGAACTGGATTAACTTAGATATTGACAGGATTATAAGCGGGGGGCAGGCTTCTGTGGAAGCCGGCACAGATTTGATAATAACACTACAAGCCCGGACATTTGGTTTATTGCCGTGGCCTTGGATACAGATCAGGGATATTCTTCCCAAGTCACTTACCGAGTGCACAGAACATATATTGCCCAAAATCTTTGTATGGGCTGTCAAAGATGTTTTATGGCAATCTGAATATTCTATTCCCAAGGTAAGACGGGGTGCTCATACATGGGATGTTTTGGAATACAAATCGGGAGATCTTTTGGGTTTTACATCTTATACAGGCTGCATCAGCAAACCTGTCAGCCTCATAGTCTACCCTAAGACTTTTGATTTGCCCATTGATGATTTTTTTCCCCGGCAGACTCGAGGAGCCGCAGCCTCCAAAAAGGCATTACAACTTGATAAGGAGCAGCCTGTGGGAATACGTGACTATCAGCCCGGTGACGGCATCAGCCGTATCGCTTGGAAATCAACGGCAAAAATGGGAAAGCTCCAATCAAAAGAGTTTGAATCATTAATCTGTGATTCATTTCATATAGTTCTGGATTGTTCTGCCGACAGATGGGAGGACAGTTATGATCCGTCATTTGAGGAAGCGGTTATCGCAGCCGCTTCTTTGGTGAAAGCTTCAGCGGCGGCACATATTCCCGTAACCTTCTATAGCAATACAAATGAGGATTGCCGGCAAATATATGTAGATAACCGGGCAAGCTATAGGGACTTCCTTTTACAAATGGCATTTATAGATGCTAAGGGCAAGGATAATATTATAAATTTATTGCATAAAGAAATATTTGTCCAAAGCAGTAATATGATTTTGATTTCTTCTCATCGCGGTATAGGGTTGGAAAAGGTTCTCAAGCAAAGAGCTATAAGAGGAAGCCTTGGTACTTTAATTTTAGTCAATAGAAATTTTACAGCTAAAAATTATAAAGATGCCCTGGGAACAAGTTTTTATAAAAGGATTATCATAAAAAAGGCGGAGGACTTGGTTTGGAATATTAGCAGAAGGTGAAACACATGGAAAGAGGACAACCAATAAAAGTTTTATATGGATTATGGTACGCTGCATTTATTATAGGACTGAGTTCCGCACAGTTTTTGGCAGTATCCGATAGATTAATTTATATCGCACTTTTGTTTTTGTTAGTGGAGCTAATGGTTCCCAAAAGAGGTTTTATAATCAACATTTTTTTTGCCCTTCTTTTCATTCGAAACGCTAATTATCCGGGAAAGTTTTATACATTTTACTGGCTGAATTGGCTTATCCGTGACATCATCCGCGAGTTTTCATCAATAGGTGACGGAGGATACTACATGCCCATTACCGCCATGTGTATCAATTTTTTCTTTATCATATTGATGCAGGTACTTTTTACCCGGACTTGTTTCAGAGACGGTCCCGGCACTCTTTTCTTCTGCTTGGGCACCGCTATGCTTACTATAGCTTATATTGAACAAGGCGAGGGCACCGCAGCTTATGTCATACTCTTTGTTATATTGGGTTTGCTTATAAAATCTGCGGATTTGACAGACAGCGAAGCGCCGTATCGGTTTGGCCACCTCCTGCGTAATTCATCTATTTTGGTTTCTGCATTAATCTTTCTTGCATTTATTTTGCCGAGTTATAATTCCTTTGATGTAGGAGATTGGTTCAGAAAACAGGTTATTTATCGCCGCAGTATTTTTACTTCTAAAGGGAATAAAGTTGGTTACAATGCCTATGATGGCGATTTGGGGGGGCGCTTAATTGAAGATAATACCCCTGTTTTGCGTCTTGAAAGTTCATTTCCCGTTTATTTAAAAGGAGAAACGAAAAGCTATTATACAGGCAGAGGTTGGGAAGCAGGTACCAAATATGCAATAAGCACGTTGCCCGCTGCAGAAGCATATTTTCCCTTTAAAGGGAAAGAGACGGATGTATATGTACAAGTCTTATCTCCTTCCAAGATCCTTTATGTCCCTAGGTATCCAAAGAATATAAGCCTGTCAAAAGGTTATCGTATATTATATCCCAAGAGAATAAATATTGATTCATATGCTTATGAATATTACATATATAGAGCTGACTTGCGAACAGGAGACGAGTACAGAATTATTGCTTTTTTGCCGTCGGAGGATCCCGATTTACTAAGAAAATTATCTAACAGGGATGCAGATCAGTGTTATTTATCCTTGGAAAACGTTCCTCAAAGGGTTCAGCAATTAGCCAAAACTGTAGTTTTAGATGACGAAAATGGCTACGATAAGGCAGTGTCCTTGATTTCCTATTTGCGTTATGGGAAATGGGAATATTCCATGGATACCTCCGCTCCTCCTAAAGGGGCAAACTTTGTGGAACATTTTTTATTTGAATCAAAGTCAGGTTATTGTGTGCATTTTTCTACGGCTTTTGTTCTTATGGCGCGCTCTGTGGGACTGCCGGCACGATGGGTCAAGGGATATAACTACGGGATACAAGAAGGAGATAACAGTTACTTGATTTGCAACAGCCATGCCCATGCTTGGGCGGAGGTATGGTTCGATGATTACGGGTGGGTTCCCTTTGAACCTACACCTGAGAATCCTTTTTTGCAAGGCTTTATGAATAACTCATATGGGGAATTGATTGAACCTGAAGGCAGATGGGGCAGGAGTGTATATGAATACGCCGAAGATGTTGAGCAGATTTCCGAAGCAAAGAACCTTCCTCCATGGGTTGCATATATTTTGGTTGCGGCGGTTCTGGTCTTTGTGTTAATAATTGCGAAGAGAAATACTCAAGATAAGAAAGGAGTAATAAAGATGGAAAAATTGCAAAGTTTGATAGATAATCTGAATAAGGTGCTGATTGGAAAAGAATCGGTGGTTGAGATGGTGACAGTAGCACTTGTATGTCAAGGTCATATCCTTATCGAAGATGTCCCGGGTTTGGGGAAGACTATGCTGGTTAAAGGCTTGGCACGTTCTATGGGGTGCAAGTTCAGCCGTATTCAGTTCACTCCTGATCTATTACCTTCCGATGTGGTGGGAGTGCAAGTTTATAACCAAAAAACCATGGAATTCCAGTATCGTCCGGGTCCCGTTATGTCAAATATTGTTTTAGCCGATGAAATCAATCGCACTTCTCCCAGAACTCAATCAAGCCTATTGGAAGCCATGGAAGAATATCAGGTTACCGTAGACGGAGAAACTAGGCAATTGCCTCAGCTTTTTATGGTTATGGCTACCCAGAACCCTATAGAATATGAGGGCACATATCCCCTGCCGGAAGCACAATTGGATAGGTTTATGCTGCGTCTGGAAATCGGTTATCCCGCTCCCCAAGCCGAAAGAGAGATTATAAGGAGTCAAGAGCATGGGCAAAACCCTCTTGATTCTTTGGAACAGGTATTAACGATAGAGGAGCTTTTGGCATATAGAAAGGAAGCGGCAAATGTAAAAATCAGCGATAATTTGGTGAATTACATAATAAAGTTATGTGACAGCACACGGAATCACCCTGCTGTTTATTTAGGAGCAAGCCCGCGAGGCTCTCTGGCTTTGACCCGGACATCTAAAGCTTTGGCTTGGCTTAACGGTAGAGACTATGTTATACCTGATGATATTAAGACCATGGCTGTCCCTGTTTTAGCCCACAGGATCATACTAAAATATGAAGAAAGGCTATCCGGGCTCACCGAAAAAGAAGTTATTACACGGATTTTGGGTACCGTGGCAGCACCGACGGTTTAAGGCAATTTGAAGAAACCTGCTGTCTGTGATATTAAAGGCAAGAAGACAATAATACTCCCCGCAACGCAATCTTAATCAAATATTGATAAGCTTTAATAGAAATATAAATATATACAATGTCTGAACCGTAACAAAGGGTTAAAGACCAAAATAGGTTTATTATAAATTTAATTGAAGAATTCAGTGAGGGAATGATATAATAAATCTATCTCGTGTATGTTTGCTGTTTGTTATTTCACGGCAGTTGACGCTTTTAAGGAAAAGCCTGAAGAGATTGTGATTAAAAAGGTGAAGATTATAGAATTTATATTAGGATGATTGAAGGAGAAAAGTAGTTTTATGCGACTTTTTTTAATGGAACTGCTGAATTTTTTAACTGTTGAATTTACCGTAATGTTTACGGCGGCATTGCCTGTAATAGAGCTTAGAGGAGCTATTCCTGTTGGGATATCCTTAGGCTTATCTCCCTTTCATTCCGCTTTTTTGAGTTTTATAGGAAGTATGATTCCCGTACCTTTTATATTATTCGGTGCGAGGCCGGTTTTTAATAAATTACGGGATACAAAAGGTTTTAAAAGTTTTATAGGTAAACTGACAAGCAGCTCTATGGCGAAGAGCGGCAGTATTAAAAAGTATGGCTTATGGGGCTTATTTATATTTGTGGCTATTCCCATTCCCGGAACGGGAGTATGGACGGGAAGTCTTATCGCGGCTCTTATGAATATGCGTTTTAAATGGGCCTTTCCTGCAATTCTAGCAGGAAATTTGGTAGCAGGTATTCTAATAATGGGTGTAAGCAGCGGATTGTTTAAGATCATTACATAAAGCACATATCAGAAGTTACAAATCAAATCAAGAGTACACATTTGGCACAAATTACCGTGTCCAAACCATACATTTTTATGCTAATATATAAGACAACAATTGAATATGGAACAGGTTGATAATTCTAAGCACCAATATTTATAGAAGGAGATGTAGTAATTAATGAGAAAAAGAATTATTAAAGCTGTGCTGAAGCATGTTATTTTGGGTTTAGTTATAGTGGCAGCAATTTCAAACGCAAGTATAGTTTTTGCACAAAGCAGTACAAGCGTGCCAAGTAATTGGGCAAAAGCCGGCATAAGTAAAGCTGAAAGCATCAAAATTGTACCCGAAGATATGGAATTGGGGTATAAAAACAGAATTACCAGAGAAGAGTTCAGTGAAATTGCAGTTAAGCTTTATGAAGCCTTAAGCGGAAAGAAAGGTGAGCTACAAGGAGCCAATCCTTTTGTAGACACAAAAAATACAAGTGTAAGGATAGCAAATGATTTAGGTATTGTAAAAGGCAGAGGAAAAGGAATCTTTGCTCCTTATGATATGATAACCCGCCAGGAAATCAGTGTAATATTGTATCGTACACTACAAGCTGCAAAGCCCGGTTATAATTACTCGTTTAACTATGATTATGTTTTTATTGATGATTATCAGATTGCTTCATGGGCAAAGGGTGCCGTGGGATATCTATACGGTGTCGGGGTTGTAAACGGTGTTGGTTACGATTTGTTTGATCCTATGAGAAATACTTCCAAAGAAGAGGCCATTGTACTTGCCCAAAGGTTATACGATAAAGTATCGGAGTCAAATGGTAATTTAGTTGTATCCAGAAGCGGCGTAAACCGTCGTCAAACTGTTTTAAGGTCACAACTTGCTGAATATTTATCTATGGAGATGGGCAAGCCTTATCGATGGGGCGGTACGGGCCCCAATAGTTATGATTGTTCCGGTTTGGTTTATGTGGTATTCGGTAAGCTTGGCATTTCATTACCCAGAGTGTCCAGAGACCAGGCTAGGGTTGGAATTTATGTAGATAAAGCTGAATTGGAATATGGAGACCTTGTTTTCTTTGCGAAGGACGGGAGAACAGTAAGCCATGTTGGGATATATGTAGGAAACGGTGACTTTGTACATGCCCCTCAAACAGGGGATGTGGTAAAGAGAAGCCCACTTATGACGGGATATTATTTGAATACCTATTATTCGGCCAGAAGGGTGATTAATTAGATAAATGTGATTGTTG
>CAYXUX010000112.1:1536-6377 GCA_964468275.1 uncultured Clostridiaceae bacterium | reverse complement strand
AGCGAAGCCTTTGTTAAAAAGTCCGTAAAGCCGGCAGGACGTCGGCTTAGGTTTCACGGGGCATGGAGGACCCTTTGAAACCGTTAGGACTTTTCCAAAGGCGAGTGTTAGACCTGTCAAAATCATATCCCGTGTGCTAAGCCTACTATGTAACTCTTGATATATGTTACGTATAGTATACTACACCATTAATGCATATAGTCGAATTCTGAAAGAATCAAAACCGCTTAGTAATCGTTTATAAATATTTTTCTACAAACTTGATATCCGATTCCTTATCTACATCATTTCCGATTTCAGGGTAAGGAGAAATTATTACCGCCGCATTGATACCTAAAAGCTTGTCTACCTTGTCTTTTATTGCATTTATAGTGAGTGTACCTAATGCTAATCGAAGAACAAAGCCAAGGCCCAATATCGCCGCCATCTTAACAGGATTTTTCCTGTTTTCCAGCATTTTATCAAAAAAATCTCTTACCTTGTCCTTAATTTCCGGATTTAAATAAAATGCATTTCCCCCCGTAAAATAGCCTTCCTTTAGCTTTACATAGGTTCTTTTAACTTCAGGATATCTTCCATCATTTAGCTCCTTATTCACTATACAGTAAGTTAAATCAGCACCGGACTCTCTGGATTCCGTTATAAAATGTTCAATGGCTTCAACGGTAATCATAGGTATATCACAAGTCATTAAAAGTGCTTCTTTTTCATCAGGAAATAGTTCCAGTGCGTTTATTGCATTATCTACAATAGAATCTGTTCCTTCCAATACGTAATCTATCTTATCTCCTAAAGCTTCTTCCAGCTTATCTTTTGAACCCACTGCCACAATCTTGTCAATTGCCTTAACATTGCGCAATGCATCCAATACATATTCCAGCATATATTTATTCTTTATCTTCATTAAGGCTTTGTTCTTTAAAACATTTTCTTTTGGAGATGGCTTCTCCCCTGCCAGAATTATTGTATTCATTTTATACACCTCTTTTTTGACTGAGAAATTTTCATAAAGGCTTAACCAGCAGCACCTCACCCACCAGACTCTTCATACCGTCATAGGCATAGTATGCCTTCTTTTGATCATTGAATATTCCAAAGACCGTGGGACCACTCCCGCTCATTGCACTGCCTAATGCCCCATATTCTATTAGTTTTTGCTTAATTTTGAATATCAAAGGACATATTTTTATAGTTACATTCTCCAGTACATTACAAAACTTTTCTGCTAATTTTTCCAACTCTCCTTTATCAATGGCTTCCATCATCCCGGCAATATCCGGTCTCTTTTCAATTTTATTTATATCCAATCCCTCGTAAACTTTTTTCGTCGAAATATTTATATCCGGCTTAGCAAGCAAGATAAAACAATCTGGCATTGGTTTTAGAGGGGTAATCTTTTCGCCCAAACCTTCGGCAAGAGCTGTGCCGCCCTTTAGGCAAAAAGGTATGTCCGAGCCGAGGGATTCCGCAATGTCCAGAATTTCAGTTCTTGACATCCCTAGTTTCCAAGCCTTTCCTAAAAGTACTATTGTAGCTGCCGCATCAGTGCTACCCCCACCTAAACCTGCCGCTACGGGAATATTCTTTTCAATTTCGATTTTAACTCCACTTTTTATATTGTATCTGTTTTTTATTAGTTCTGCGGCTTTGTAAACAATGTTTTGCGTTCCTTCGGGCACCAATTCAGAGTTCGCTGTTACTATTATTTTATTTTCATTTATGGTTTTCAGTTCAATAACATCCCAAAGAGAAACAGATTGCATTATCAGAGAGACCTCATGATAACCATCAGGTCTTTTTGATAACACATCTATCGCCAAATTTATTTTTGCAGGTGCTTTTCGTATATACTTCATTGCATTCACCGTCAATTTTTCTATAGTTTTGATTGAATTTCTAATTGTATTATAATACAAAATAGATATTTTGAATACAAAAACAACAGTCGGGGGGACTTATTTATTTAACCCCCCCGACCTATCACTGCCTTATATTTTTTAGTATCAGAAGTTTGTCTCCCACATTTATCAAATCGGGATTTTGTATATTGTTAAGTCTCGCCAATGCATCTACTGTAGTATTATATCTTTTGGCAATTTTCCATAGAGTATCTCCGGGACTTACAACATATATCGTTACTGCCGGTAATGAGCTGTAATCCGGCTTTGAACCTTCTGTTTTGTCAATGTTAGTTATCAGATTTTTACCTGTTCTGTCATATATATATGCCATTGCGTTTAAAACAACTCTTACATCTATCAGGTTTTCACCAACTACGGCATAATTTATATTTTCCACATAACAGTTTATCCTTGAATGCATTGTAGTTCTGACTCCCGGCATATCTATTATCAGTTTATACGGAAACTGACCGGTAATGCAATTCATCGATTCTCCCGCAAAGGAAGATCTATATAATGCACAGACCTCAACAATACCTTCTATTCCTACTTTGTCCTCCATTATTTTTGTTTCAAGAATTTGCGGTTTTACATCCAAAAAGAATACTCTTTTTATTTCAGGACTACCTTGTTTTATTTTCAAGCTATCCTTAATTACTACGCTGTTTGAACCTTTATATAAAAATTCGTCTATATCATATAGTTTTTTATCCATTGATATTTCAAATTTAGGACTATACATATCAGTCAATACTTCTGTGGTAGTATTATTATAGCTTTTTCCAATGATGTCTATAGAAGCATTTAAAACTATCTTGTTCAGTTCGCTTTCTCCATCATTGGATATTTCTGTATATGATTCTTTTACCTTAGCATATGCAATTGCCTCCATGCCCTCATCAGCTTCCGGTACTTCAATATATTGAGCAAAGGGCACCTCTCCCAGCATGTTTCCCAGCTCGTTTTCCTCCGATTTATAAAGTATATTATAAACAAGATTACCCTGAACTTGGATTTTGCCTTCCATGCTTTCGCTATTTTTTACAATAGCTTGGAGATCCGTTTTTAGCACTTCATTTATAGATAAATCGTTGGCTTCCGGTCGTATTTCTTCTTTAACATTATATTTATCTTTGTTTACTCCTATAATTCCTTTTATACCCAAGGGTTCTCTTAAAACCTGTATGTAGTCGGATCCCTTAGCATCCAATGGAACCTCAATTTCATATATATCTTCTACCATGCAAGCAATATCCATGATAACTTTTACATTAACTTTCCGACTATTGATTACCTGACATTCTATATGCTGTATCGCTGTATCTATTTGCTCTTTCATACGAGGCATTGCACCGGCTATATCGACAGCATGTGTAAAATCTGCGGATATATTTAAACTGTCTAAGGGCCTATCCTCCGTATCTGCAACATATAAAACATCTATTAGTATTCGTCCGTCTATTATTACCTTGTCTACTATTGTCTCTGAATTTTTTATATATACCCTTGCGGAAGGATAGAGTATTTTGTACACATCCGGGTTTATATCAGGCACATTGATATCTTCTTCCACAACAGTACCGGAAACTTCTTCTCCAATTATTCTGCATACTTTTAAAGGCTTTTTTACAAGTTCAACAGCCATCCGCTTTCCTCCTCCTAAATAAATTTGTAGTTGCGTTCTATACTATTTATATGAGGAGGTCTTGGTTTTATGACAGAAAATTATCAGGTTTACATTTACACCTCTCCAACTATCGTAGTGCCTGCTTTTCCTTCCAATGCATCTACAGCTTTGTAAAGTGAGGTGATTATTGCTTTTCTCCCCGGCTTTGACTTAGCAAAGTCCACAGCAGCTTCAATTTTTGGAAGCATGCTTCCGGGGGCGAAATGTCCTTCTCTTATATATTTCTCCGCTTCCTCAAGAGTTATTGAATCTAAATCCTTCTGATCAGGCTTTTTATAATTTATGGAAACCTTTTCCACCTCAGTAAGGATAACCAATACATCGGCATCGATATCCTCTGCCAGCCTTTCTGCGGCCAAATCCTTATCTATAACAGCGGCAATACCTTCTAAAGAACCATCTTCATTTTCTATAACCGGGATACCCCCACCGCCTACTGTAATTACGATGGTAGAGTTCCATAATCTCTTTACTGAATCCAACTCGATTATTCTTATTGGTTTAGGAGATGCAACAACTCTTCTCCATCCTCTTCCTGCGTCTTCTCTCATCACATAACCTTTTTCCTTAGCAATAACCCTGGCTTCCTCCTCTGTATAAAAAGGACCTATTGGTTTAGTAGGGTTTAGAAAAGCCGAATCATTTTTATCAACCACAACTTGTGTCACAATCGTCACTACCGGTATGTTTTTATTTGTTTTAATAAGTTCATGTTTTAAAGCTTGTTGTATATGATAACCAATATATCCTTGACTCATAGCGCCGCAAACATCGAAAGGCATTGCGGGAGTTACATGGGATGCGGTTTCCGATGCCAAAAGAATTCTGCCTACTTGTGGGCCGTTTCCGTGGGCTATGGTAATTTCATATCCCTTTTCGCTAATCTGTGCAATGTATTTAGATGTCTTCTTAATCACTTCCAGCTGTGTTTCAGCCGTTGCAGGTGCGCCTGATTCTTGAAGCGCATTTCCTCCAAGTGCAATAACTACTTTTGTAGCCCCCATTTTATCTCTCCTATCCGGTATTTATAATTTTTTAACCCTTGATTTTAGACTATTTGTCAGTTAATTGTCTTCTGTTTATACTATATATTAGATATTATAAATTTCTTATAGCGGAGAAAAATTCTCCGCTATACATATTTTTATATTTCAACATTGTCACTCTAAACCTAGCAAAGAGTCCTATACTTCGTCACAACAAGATCCTTCGGCTAAAGCCTCAGGATGACAGTGGGGAAAGTATCACTCTAA
>CAYXUX010000112.1:0-1436 GCA_964468275.1 uncultured Clostridiaceae bacterium | reverse complement strand
CTATAAAGTAGCAACAATTATCGCTTTAATCGTATGCATTCTATTCTCAGCTTCATCAAATACTACACTATGTCTGCTTCTAAATACTTCATCCGTAACTTCCCTCATATCATAGCCTTTATCCATCATTTCTTTGGCCATATCAGTTTCAAAATTATGAAAAGCAGGTAGACAATGTTGGAAAATCACATCCGGGTTTCCGGTCTTATTTAACATTTCCATAGTAACCTGATAATCGGCTAATAGTTTAACCCTTTCCGGGATTTTATCTTCTTCTCCCATGGAAGCCCATACATCTGTATAGATTACATCTGCATCCTTTACAGCAAAATCAATATCATCGGATACTTCAACTATAGCTCCTGTTTCCTTTGCAACTTTATTAACCTTCTCTAAAATTGATGTATCGGGTGCCAGCTCTTTTGGTCCCAGTGCTACAAAATGCATACCCATCTTTGCACAGCCATACATCCAAGCATAAGACATGTTATTTCTGGTGTCGCCGACAAAAACAACTTTTACTTTGTTTAATGGTTTGGCTACATGTTCTTCTATTGTAAGTAAATCCGCAAGTATCTGTGTGGGGTGATCTATATCCGTAAGCCCATTCCATACAGGAACACCGGAATACTTTGCCAAATCCTCTACTACCGATTGCTCAAATCCTCTATATTCAATGCCGTCAAAAAATCTGCCTAATACTTTTGCAGTATCTTCCAATGATTCTTTTTTACCCATCTGCGAACTGGACGAATCTAAAAATGTGACATGGGCACCTTCCTCCAATGCTGCAATTTCAAATGCACATCTTGTTCTGGTAGATGTTTTTTCAAACAACAATACAATGTTTTTGCCTTTTAGCAAGTAATTGTAAATACCGGCTCTTTTTTTAGATTTTAAGTCGTGAGCAAGATCCAACAAGTATCTTATCTCCCCGGGTGTGAAATCCATTAGTGTTAAAAAGCTCCTGCCTTTTAGGTTTACTGCCATAGTGTTTCCTCCTTGTTTTTCTTTTATATTTCCTCTCTAACCAACGGCATACTCATACATCTCGGACCGCCTCTGCCTCTGACTAATTCAGAACCTTCTATTTCCAGTACTTCAATACCGTTTTGCCTTAAAACTTCATTGGAATATTCGTTTCTTCCATAAGTTACAACTACCCCCGGAGCAATTGCTAAGGTATTTGTGCTGTCGTTCCACTGTTCCCTTGCGGCAGTAACAGGGTCTCCGCCACCGCTTTCAATAAGTCTTATTGTAGGTATTTTTAAAGTTTTTCGTAAAGTTTCAACCAAATCATTTTCATATATAACAGAAATATTATCCTTTTTTCCTTTTAACAGTCTATATACTTCAACTTTATCTTGAATTCCCGGATAAATAGTGAATTTATCATAATCTATCATAGTGAATACTGTATCCAAATGCATAAAAGC
>CAYXUX010000111.1:0-6386 GCA_964468275.1 uncultured Clostridiaceae bacterium | reverse complement strand
AATTTAAAAAATTATTTAAAATTCCTAATCGTTGTAATGTTTTGATAATTAAACCCCTTGTTGTAGCTGTTGTTGCGTTTCCTCAATTTGCCTTAATAAAGTAGAAGCAAAAGGTAGCGTTGAATTTTTAAGATACGAACGTAAGTCTATATTTTGAGTTTCTAAAAGTTTAAGTAGAGTTTCTTCGATTGTCATCTTATAAACCGGATTATCTGCTCCACTCTTTACGACTACTTTAAATGGCATATCTTTAATCAGTTCTGATTTCCATAACATGCCTTCATTTTCGATTTCCTCGTAATCAACATAGTCGCCATCTTCCCTAAGTTGAATTTCAACCTTAATTACCTTTGTATCCCTTTGTAAAAGCAAACTTTCAAAGGCTTTCATGGTAGTGGCTATATTCTGAGAGGAATTTTGTGCCATTTGGTAATATAGACTTGCCGGCGTTCCTGAGCTTACCTCTTGTCCTTTTGCTGCCTTAGAAATGCCTCCTATCTTATCCATAATTCCTATAGTGATGTCTAACATTTGTTTAATGCCTGCATCGGTAGAGTTTGATGTTATTTCAGTAGGCATCTGTACACCTTGTTTTGCGGTATAAGCTATTACTCCTCCGGTTTCTGTCCATGCTTCTGCCCAATCGTTAATATCATAACCACTTCCTTCTAATGCTGATGTTGGAATCATCAATAACCCTTTCGCTGATGCTTCTATCAACCATTTCAACATCATGTATTGTTCGTTTATTACGTCTTGGATTTGAAGTAATGGTTTTAAAAATCCATATACTTCACCATTAATAAGCGGTCTGAGTATAAAAACATAAGGGTGTGATTTGTGTTCAAACGGACTTTCCCCTTCTTCTAAGCAGTACCCTTCTTTGGTGAGAAATTTATAAGTCCAAAAGCTTACAAGTCGTGTTTCGGCTGTTATAAGCGAATTTATTATGGTATCATCGTCTAAATCCCCCCTTGCTTTAAGTTGATCGTATCTTATTTTATTTTCTTGCTCTATTGCGCTTATAATTTTAGATATATCCCCTTTTATTTCCTCTTTTGTACCGTCTAATGGGTCTTTGGCTATAACTCGAAATTCACGCTTTATTTGCCACCCTAAATAGATTCTGATATTAGAAGGGTCTGTTGGAATAAAGAAATCAACGCTCTTCATCTGTTCAGAAGTTAAACCATGAATTGTAGAAATATACTCATCTATAGCTGGTTCTAAAATGTGGTTTAAAACTTCAATTTCTTCCTGAGATTTAGCGAATGTAGCTATGGCGTTTTCTCGTGTGGTCTCTATAATCTGTCCTATAAGATAAATGTCATCCCCTCTTACATCTTTAGTGTTAGAGTTAAAAAACATTTCACATGGGTTAATAACAGTAATATATGCTTCCTTCCTTAAAATATCACTATGCCATTTGTCTTGAATATTAAAAAATGCAGCTCCAGATGCAAGGAATATCTGTAGTTGTTGTATATCTAATTCTCTCGCTTGATTGAGGTCTAATACTGAATGTAAAGAATTGGTAAGTAGGTCTGATGCTTCCCTGCTACCACTTCCCCTTGCTACTACTTGAGACTTTGGCTGTGAGTTTGAAAAACTACCTAATATAGAGTTCATCAACTCAAAAATAACATTTACCACTACAGGCGTTTTGCCTTGAAGTTTAATGGCATTTCTTTTTGTCATTCTCGCCCCCTTATAGGTGATAATTTCCTCTAATTGATTTCCTATAACATAATCACAAGCTTTCAAATAATCTTTTCTGAAATAGTATAAAGAATCCCAATGCTCCTTCCAAATTAGGAGTTCTTTCATATTTTCTTCTTGGTTCTTTTTGTATTTATTAAAAACCTTGCTTTTATCGAAGTCGTAAAAAGTCTTATTTTTAGAAACTCCAATTCTATTTCTTATCCTCTTAGAGCTTAATGTGCTTATGTCTTTTATCATCGTAGTTTTGTGTTATGTTCTTTTTCAGGTTCTATGTCAAACTCAGAAAATGAATTAGTTAATAATACATCGTTGTCTATAGTATAAAGACCTTGTAGAATTTGTTTTACTATAGTTTCATTCATATCATTATAGGTCGCATAAAATACTGCCTGTATATATCTTACCGACGTAAAGGCTCTCCTAATTTCTAATGAATTTATGCTTTCCCCTATCAAGTTTTTCTCTCCGCCTGCAATAGGTTTCCATTCTATGCCGTCTCGACTTCCTAAAAGAAATAACTTAATGCTATATCTTAATATCTGACCATCATCTAAAATTATAGGACTAAGTTCAAATCGAGTTATCATGTGTTCTATTCGCAAATACTGATGAAATGGAATAATAGTCGAAACAAATAATACATTTCCCCTCCCTTCTACATTTGGAATTTTATCATATTCATTTGTAGAATAAAAAGTCCAAAAATTATTTTCTTTAGCGCATAGTATAGAACGATTGTCTACTTGTATTACCTGTGAATATTCTCTTTTTAATCCTACTTTGTCAGTTCTGATAGAAAATGTGAGATTATTTAAATTCAATACAAACTGAATGCTGAAATTTTCATTTATAAATATAATTTCATTGTAAAGGTTATCATAAGCTACATGTGAATTTCTGAAAAAATAATCAGTTGCATTTCTAAAAGGTGTATTTACTTCTACTAATCTATTTATATCGTCCAAAAGATGAAGATTTGCTTCACTATATTTTAGATTATTATTGCCCTCAAGCTGTTTGGTTACATTTATAATCTTTCCATTTATGATTATATTTACTCCGTCTTCTGCTAAAAATGAAATCACCCCTCTACAGTTTTTAATTACATTTTTATTGTCTAAGCAAAGCATCTGACGGTATAAATGCTGTGTTGAATAGGCTATATCCGAACTGCCAACTTCCATGATGAATATCCCGTTGTCGGTAAAAACATATAAAGGAAATCTTCCGAAGTTATAGTCTTGAAGCTCTACTGCTGCCGTTTCTGCTCCTATAATTTTATTGTATTTGTCTCCATAACGATAGGAGCGATCAGGAGGGTAGATAAAAGGATTGTCCGTTGCAGAAAGTTGCATTCTATTAAGGTCTTCATAGGAATCTATAGTTTCGTAGTCTACTTCGGGATAAGTGGCCGTAGTATCTATTAAAATCTGGCTGTAGTTGTTTTCATCTGTAGGGGTCATGCCATAAACAGAAATATCCCCGCTTGATTTAATAAAGTCTCTTTTGTTGTCTTCTATTGATAAGTTATGATTAACAAATGATAAAAGATTTATAGACTTATATACTCTTCTTACACCGCTTTTTAAAAACGTTACATTGGCTTTCTTAGCTCTGTAATCAGGGTAGTAAATAATATTATCAGATACGGTAAATTTTAAAGTAGTAGCAGAAGCAGCGTAAGCATAAAACTTATTTACAGGTACTTTAATCCAAAACTCTTTTGTCCCTTCACTTATTAAAAAATGTAGCTCACAATCACTATATCCGTTTACATTTTCATGCCTTTCATATAGATAAGGTGGATTTTTAAAGTAATTTTTTACTCCTAAAAGATGAAGTATAGAATTGTAAAGCTTATAGTTTGAAGACTTCGGGACTATATATGTATTATTTATAGGTAATGTTTGGTTTGTCTCTATGTCAATAGCGTTTTTAAACTGAATAAATGATTCTTTATTTTTTATTGCCCAATAGTTATTATCGTATTCAATGTCTATATCTTTAAAATCTTTAATAGTGTCTACTTTATAAAATATCTTTTTTGAAAGGTCGGTTTCAGTAATATCTTTATTGAATGATATAGGGGATATTTCACGTGTTTTTCTCCATACATAATCAGAGTTTGAGTCGTATTCTGACCATTGGTCTACTATATTATCTTTAAATTCCCAAAACATATCAGGCTTAGTAATAAATAAATCTATCGAAGTTATTAATCCTTTATCAAACCACTTTTGAAGTATCCTTAAAGTATTAACGGGAATTTTGATTTTCCATTTATATTTATAGGCTCTTGTATTATCTAAGTCAGATGAAGCTCCAAAGTTGCTTCCATGGAATGCTTTAACATATGTTTGGTATGTATATACCTCATCAGGATTGGCGTCTTTTTTATACTTTACCATTTTCCCTTCTACTATAAGGTATATTCTACCATTATACTCATCGTCATAATACCAATCTGTATAATTACAAACGAAAATAGGATTACTTGGGTAAATATAAGTACCGTCAAACATCCTATATGCTGCCCTTACGTAAAAAGCTCCATGTATAATGTTATTTTTTAATGCTTTTGAGAACACATATTCTAAATGCGCTTTATATTCTTTTGAGGCTTTATCTAATGTGTCGCTTGAATATACAGGCTCGTTGAGTGCTCTTGTATATTGAAATGTATTTTGTACCTTTCCTATGTTAATAAAATCAGCTTCTGTATTTCTTTTCACATTCAACACAGGGACAGGAAGCTCGTTTAGCCATACAAAATTACCCCTTCCTTCCGGGTCTGCATTTTCATCCCAAAAGAAATAATACTTGCCCTCTGTGGTATCTAAGATTATTATATCATTAAGGTGCGACATCCCTATAAATTCGCCCGCATAACTAAAACCTGTGCTATCCCCTTGCCAATCGAAGTTTTTAAGGAAATTCCTTTGTGTCGTTGATCCGTCATTCAAGGATTTAATAGTAATAAGTTTTTCCGTCGTATTTATGGCTATAATATATTTTTCCCCTATCTTGCTATGCCAATAAAAGTTACTATATGATTGAGTAATATCTTCCACACTATCCAATAAAACCTTTTGCCCTACAAACTTAAAAGTATCGCCCTGCAAGCGTGCATTGCATATTATTGCCGCAGCCTGCTCAATAGTCAGAGTATTGGTATCTGACCTTCGTTCTATTCCTTTAAGTTTTAGTTTCATTTTATTGAGGTATTAGTCCAATTGATTCACCTACTTCAAGAAGAGCATCTTCGTTTTGATCGGTAATTGCTTTTTGTATAACAGCATTTATTAACCTTAATTTCATATCATTGGTAGGTTGTAATACTTTAGTGCTGCCAAAAGTACCTGATACATATTTAGGGGTAGCAAAAAACTTATATTTTCCGTTTTCGTCTTTTTTATATGATATATCATAACCATCTTTCCCTATTGCATAATCTAATAATGCTTTTTGGTCAAGTGGATTAGGATAGAGTACTTCTAAATATTTCATAGCATTTTCATAAGATGCTGTGATTTGTGGCTCTTTATACTTTCCGTCTTTGGTTACTATGTCTTTGGCTGTAAATCCTTGTACTCCTATTGGTGTGTTAAAAGTCAAATTCATAACAGGATTTTCTTTACCTTTTTCGAATTTAAACTTTTCTCTGTCGAGTTGTAGTTTTGAGCGTTCAAGAGAAGCATCTAAGTCTTTATAATAAGCATCGGTATTTGCTTCTATTGATGTTGTTTCGTCCGTAGACTGTGAAATTGTTTGTCCTTCTCCTTCGCTTATAGTCTGTTCTCCTCTTGACATTTCAAGGGCTTTTAATACGTCATCACGCTTATCCTTCTCAATATTTTGAAGTTGTTTGTAGTATTCGGCTTCTTCTTGTTGCCCTAAAGCTTCCCTTTGTTCGGCTTGTGCAAAATAAGGATTCTCAAAGTTTCTCGCCTGTACAGGTGCTACATCTCTTCCTTTTACATTAGTAGCCACATAAGCATCGCCTAATGATGTTATTAAATTTCCTAATCCTTGTACAAGTCCTTTTTTTCTTAGGTCTAAGGCTTCATATTCTGCTCTTGTGAGTTTGTTTTTAGAGAGTTTATCCATTAACCAATCTATATCCTTCCGCCCGTATCTATCCGGAACGTTGGAAAATACCAATTCGTTGTTATAATTTACAATATTACCTTTGTTATCATAAAAATATCCTTCTTTCAGCTTTCTTTTTTTTCTTCCGTTTACATTAATAAATCCTTCATCATAAATATCATAAATAGAACTTATAGACTCTTGTTCGGTTTGTGGGGCAACGGCTCTTTGAAGTCTCTCTCCTTGTTGAGTAAGGTAAGTTTTTTGAGTGGGGTCTGCTGGGGGGGTTCTTTCGCCTAATAAAGATAAAATGGTATTGAATTTTTCAGCATCATAAGTAGGCGTAGAAGTCCTTACATTAGTCTCTTGATTTCTTTTTATCCCTTGCGATTGAGACGTTTTTTGATTTACGGAATTAACAGCAATCTTTGGATTGGAATCTTGAGCCAATTCAATATCTGACTTTTGCAGTTGCTCTTCATTATTTTCTTCTTCTTTTATAGGCGGTTTTTCTAACATAATCTTATTTTCTATATTTTTCTAAAAATTTACTAAGCGAAGGGATATTATCTAAA
>CAYXUX010000110.1:0-6401 GCA_964468275.1 uncultured Clostridiaceae bacterium | reverse complement strand
GCCGGAGGGAATCCAAAATAACGGTTTTTATAAAGGAGCGATATCCATGAAATTTAAAAATAAAATAGCACTATTGCTTGTTTTAATAATGATAATAAATATGCTGCCAACGCAGCTGCTTGTAGTAAACGCTTTTGATCCGGAAAAATTTTGGATAGATTCAGTTGACATTTATAAAATATATGATTCCAAGGGTAATTTTCAACTAAAAAGACTAATTATATATGGCGGTTTTCTAAAAGATGCTGATGTGATTATGGTAGATGCTAGTACGGGAGAAGCCGGAGTCCTTACAAAAAGAAATATAAATACGGAATCCATGCTTCAATTCGAGATAGACAAGGATCAATCCGGGAATACCATAATAATTGAAAATGTGGCTATTGCTATAAATGAAGGTGATATGCCTACAATCAGTAATGTTAGTGCTAAAGTAAAGAATGGGCTGGAACCTTTAAGAATCGAAGGTACAAAGCTTACTAATATAAATAAGAATAATATAAAAGCAGGTTTTGAGAGTGGGGATGCCCATGTTTATATAGAGTATTTTACCGGTGACAATAATATGATTACTGTTAAAGATTCGGTATATGCCGATGGTCTTTCAGGGAATTTGGGTCTTCAAAGCATAATCTTTGAAAAAGAAGAAATCATGGAGTATAGTATCCCAGAAAGACCCAAACAAGATGTAACCATAACTTTAAAATATACATATCAGGATCAATTTCGTTTATATAGTAATATTGATATCTCGGACGAAGAGCTCACCATGTATCCTAATAGAGGTCAAGGCGGTGACACGGTATATTTTGAAACTCCGGCGGGGAGGCTTAGTAACTATGATGTGTACTTTTTAAAAAATATTGACGGCACTGATCCTTATACAAATAATAATAAAGGCAAGAATATGACCATATCATACGGTTCACTGGATTTTCCCGGTAGCAAAGATACCCTTACCGTTGAAGTCCCGGATATAGAAGTAGGAGAATTTTATGTGGTTTTTACAAATCCACTGGATTCTGATTTAGATCCTATGAAACAAATTACTAGGGAAAAAATCCTAAAAGAAAAATTCACCGTGATAAGTTCATCTGTAAAATCAAAAATAATAAGTATAAATCCCAAATCCGGTCCGGATACAGGCTCAAGGGCTACAATAAATACTCAATTTGCCGGCACTCTGAATATACAAGACTTTGAACCGAGCAGCAGCAAGACTTACAGTTTTTTAAACAGCGATAAAGAATTAGTCGTAAACTATGTCTATGGTAAATATAAAGGCAAAGATGGCTATTCTGCTTCCAGAGAATTAAAAATTATAATAGGTGACAA
The DNA here is from genome assembly GCA_964468275.1 of uncultured Clostridiaceae bacterium. Taxonomy (GTDB): domain Bacteria; phylum Bacillota; class Clostridia; order Lutisporales; family Lutisporaceae; genus JAAYKT01. Next base: position 5,066 of record CAYXUX010000110.1, on the reverse strand, counting down.
TGTAACATTTCTAAGAAAGCCCGACGATGTAAATGAACCGTATGCTACCTTTTCCAATGAATTAGATACAATAAATATTGAGACACCTCAAGTTACCGATGCGGATATACAGCCGGTACAGGATGTGGTAATGGAAATAAGAACGATAATAAAAAAATACGGTGACGATACTATAATTCAAACTATTACAGAAGAAGCAGTGTTAAAAAACGGATATACCTATATCCTCAGTAAAATAGAACCTACCATAGAAAGTGTTATTCCGGATAAGATTCAGGTGGTGTCAGATGGAAATACCTACAGAATTCCCGCCGGTGATAATAGGCTTATTGCTATAAACGGTAAAAATTTTATGATACATAAATACACCGATCCCAAATCCGGAACAGATATTATCAGATATCCGGTGGTGGGGATAGGTCCGGATATAACTCTTGACAAAAACACGGACCCCAAAATTGATATAAAAATATTAAATGAGCAAGGATTGGAATTAGACGGTTCTATAGGTAACGAGCTTGGTACAAAAATCCTAATCTATATACCCTCAGAAACGTCAGGCATTAAAGAAAGAGGCAAAACATATTTACAGGTTACAAATCCAATAAGAAATTCGGAAAACCTAGGATTACCGGATGTAAAACCTGACTTTATCGAATTTGTCTTAGTGGATGAAAATAAAAATCCTATTATAAACAGTGTCAAGCCCGATACCGTTGCAACTGACGGTGGCATAGAGATAAAGGTAATAGGAAGCAACTTTCTTGACGGCATAAGACTATTTCTTGGCGGCGAAGAAATGACTGATATAAGAAGAAGCGAAGACGGTAAGGAAATAACCTTCACAGCTCCCAAAGGCAGGGAAGGCATTACTCAGCTTATGGTTATGAACCCGGAAGGCGGCACCGCCACATGGCCTTTTTCCTATGTAAAGACTTACACCAATCCCAAGATAACCGGCTTTGCCCCTAAATCCGGCAACACCGGTACCTTGGTAGTAGTAAAAGGTGATAATTTCCTACAGCCGGACCCTGCTGCTACACCCGATATGGTAAATCGGCTCATCGGTACCCGGATACTTCTGGGAGAAGAAGATATAAACGATTATATGCTGAACCCTGTTACAAAAAGAATTATATTTGAAGAATTTGTGGCAAACAGCGAAAAACCTATTCTCAGTGTAAATACAGAGGGTAGTTTAACATATATCAAGGCGGCGGATTACTATAATTCGGTAATACTAATAGATGAAAATACGGAGAAATACTACACATTAAATATAGATGGTGCAAAAAGGATAACACTTACTGACGGCATAAATAATAATTACCTTCTTGAAATCGAAGGAACGCAAATAAAGGCTAATAAAGCCGGCGGTTCTATTTATAATCTGGAAGCAAATCACGAGGGAATTACTATTGAAAATATTGATAGCTCCAATAATGATTTAAAGCTCATAATGAAAACCCCCTATAAAATGGATATAGACAGTGATGGATATAAAATTGTTGGCAATCGGGCAAAGGTAGTGGACAAAAACACCATATACTTCACCGTACCTGCCCTTCCTGCCGACGGATATTATGACGTAACTGTATTAAATCCCGATACAAAACGAGACGATAAGAGGGGAACAGAAGGTTTCCTCTATTTCAAACAACCTCAAAGCAAACCGGAGATAGAGAGAATCGAACCTGATGAAGGTACCACCGAAGGGGGCTATTCCATAGATATAATAGGAAAAGAATTTGACGATTTAAGAACAGAAAAGGTCAAAGTATTCATAAACGGTATACAGATAGCGCCTGCAGATGTATTGGTAAGCCCTGATGGAAAAAGGATTACCGTTTTAAGAGTGCCCCAATATCCGGGAGATTTATTTAAAGAAAAAGGCACCAATCGCTACACGGTACCGATAGTAATCTTAAACCCGGATGGCGGCAGTGCTACCAAGGAAGACGGATTTACCTATCTGGTGCCTACCAGTCATCCCAAAATATTGGACATAGTACCTTCAAGAGGTACAGCCGCAGGAGGAGATATAGTAGAGATAGCCGGAGGCGACTTCCGATTTTTTGAACCCTACGAAGACGACAATAGAGACGGCATACGGGATGATAATGAATGGTTCAACGATATAAACAAAAATGGCGCTTGGGATGATTTGTTGGATGCCATTAACCCCGGTGATCCGGAACCAAAAAAATTAAGCCACCCGAGATATGATACATACTACGAATCCCCCATACTCCCCAAAGTCTTTTTCGGAGATAAACAGGCAAAAATAGTGGAATTCGGCAGAGGTTATCTCAAAGTAATTGCACCTGAAGGAAATGCGGGTAAAGTTGATCTATACGTGGTAAATAATGATTCCGGCATTTCCAATAAACAAAGCTTTACCTACGAATCCTCCAATCCGAGGATAACCAGAGTTTTTCCCGGGTTTGGAAAAATACAGGGCGGAGATATAGTGGAGCTTTTGGGGAACGGTTTTGCCATATCCAATATGGATATTTATAAGGGAGAAACCGATGGAAATGGTAATACCAAATACGATACAAAGCAAATGGCGACTGTCAGATTTGGCAGTTTTACAAATAGATATATAAATAGGACGGAAGAAAACTCCGGAAGAATTGATAATAACAGAGCGACAGTGCATTTCACTGCTGCAAACTTTACATTTGAATATGATGCGAGCAAACCTTACGGGACTTCACTAAAGCTGATTAAGGTAATAGGAGATAAAACCTATTCCTTTGAAATAAAAGGATACGATAGTAGTGTGAAATACGTTCCTATAAATCTTTTGAAAGATAAAGACGGTAACCCTATTAATCTATCCAACGATCCCGTGGGTCAGCCTCAGGAAGCCACCGGCTTTATCAGAGTTGAAGTTGACGATAGAAGGCTTCTCATTGATACAGGCTATTCTGATTTTGTGGATTTTAAGGGTGTATCACAGCTTTTTGTCAAAACTCCCACTTATCATACTATAGGTAAAAACATTCCCGTAGAAGTGATAAACCCGGATAAAGGGATAGCCACGGCAACTTTCGAATATATGAATCCCTATGATTTTCCAATCATATCGTCTGTAGGGCCTATAAATCGTGTGTTAAAAGAATCTACAGGTTTGGTGGAAGAGTATGATGATAAACCTACAGATGATGATAAAGAATACTATACCTATGTATCCCTGACCGGGGGAGTATTGCTCACCATTCAAGGTAATAATTTTAAACGAACGGCAAAAGTTTACCTTGATGATAAGGAATTGCAGATAATAGATAGGAGCTCAGATGGTACTAAGTTAATAGTAGCTGTTCCACCGGTCGATGAAAGCCAAGAAGGTTTGAAAAAACCTATATACGTTGACAACGGGGACGGAGGTATAGCCACAACCAGAGAATTAAACGAATATAATAAGATGAAAGCACCATATTTTGTAGTTTATCAAAAAGGACTGAGCCTCCCGTATATCGAAAGGATTGTCCCCGATAAAACCTCTGCCAGAGGAGAAAATATAGTGACTATAATAGGAAGGGATTTCAGAGACAAGCTGAAGGTTTATATAGGAGGCATTGAAGCACAGGTACAAGAAATAATAGGTACCGAAAGAATCAAAGTAAAAGTGCCTCTTGGTCTGATACCGGGACCCACATCCGTTATAGTGCAAAATCACGACTTTGGTGTTGATGAGAAGAAGGATATCTTGACTATTGCAAGCTCGCCATGGATAGAGAACGTATTGGATGAATACGGTTTATCCATCAGCTCGAAGCTTTTCGATATGCTTGGGGGTCAAAGCATTAAGATAAAGGGAATCGGCTTCATGGACGGAGCCCAAGTAATATTCGGCGGTAGGATTAAAACCCAAAGTCAACTGGAAGACGGAGAAACCGGACTTCCCGGAATTGATATAAATGACCAAGAAGTTTATGTAGTAGGCGGTACTGTAATATCGGCAGGCCAGTTGGAAGACGGTATATATCTAAACGTAACAACACCACAAATGCCCGAAGGTAAAGTTTCCATAATAGTATTAAACAGAGATGGCGGTATTTCTCAAGAATATATTGAATTTGAGTCTACTAGGCCAATACCCGATAGACCAACGGATGCAAAAGCAATCGCTATGGATGGTGATACCATAAAGCTTATGTGGAAAGGCAGTGCCGATACCTATCAGATTTTTGCATCTATTGGTGAGAAGGAGAATTCTAAAGAACTGAATACCTATAATTATATGTTGACAGTGGAGCCGGAAATAGGCGATGACGGCAGATTTTTCTACTTTGTAAAAGGCTTGATACCCGATACTTGGTACAGATTTAGAATTGTATCTATAAACGAATTTGGAGTGTCAAAAGAATATGCAGATACTAATAAAGTGAAGACTCCTGAAGCAATCAAATCGGAATACAAATTTAATGACGAATATGAGAGCCCTGCAAGCAGAACGGACTTCATGGAAACGACAAAGGACGGTTTTATCTATAATATTGGTGAAAAAACTATAAAAAGTGCAGGTAATTTCTATCAAATAGAATTAAGGAACAAGAATATAAAGGACGGGTTACCGAGACAAATAAAAATACCTGTCACAGTAATACAGGATTATACGAAAACATTTAATATATGGGATATAGATGCATCCTTAAAATTTGACAATAAAACAATAAATACCCCGGAGATATCTTTACTTCAAGGTATTAACAGAAACGATGCCGTAGGAATAATTGAAATATACAATCCAAAAGGGCAGAGGCTTGATGACCTTGTTATGGCGGCTGGGAGAAGACCAAATATTATAAAAACCGTTGGAATAGGATTTAAACTGCAAAAACAGGCAAAGACGGATAGTGTCAAAAGATTTAACCAAGGAATGGAAATGACTATAATGATTGATGAAAAGTTTGCCGGCATGGGAAACTTGGAACTATACTATTATGATGTAATTAAGAGAACCTTGGAAGCAGTATCCTTTGTAAAAGTTCCCGGCCAACGAACATTAAAAGCAAATATCATAAACCCGGGAGAATACATTATTTTAGGGAAATAGG
>CAYXUX010000109.1:0-6430 GCA_964468275.1 uncultured Clostridiaceae bacterium | reverse complement strand
ATATAAATAGAATATATCATCAGTATTTTTTATAATTCCCTTTTCTGCAAGCTTGTACGCTTCTTTCATAAGTGCCTTCTTATATACCTGATAGCGTCGAACAATGAAATATTTGGGATCTTCACGGCATCCTATAAAGTTGCGAAGTAAGCTAATGTCCTTTCGAATCTTCTTCGCCTTACCACTTCCTCCAGGAAGATTTTTTACACGCCGGATAATCTCCTCTTCTTTATCCTTTGCTTCCTGCTTTCCTGCCTGAAATCTAATTCTATGCTCACCTGACTTTAGAATACGAATATTGTTAAAAAGCATAGGGATAAGTTGTGTGGGTTTTTCTTCGAAACGATCTCTGGTAATGTCTATTTCTCCTGGACACCTAATCCCATATTTATCTATAAAAACTTTAAAGGCTTCACTTGTTTCTTTTCCTCCGGGGAGCTTTTCCATCTCATTAAAAAGCTTTTCATCATCAGGGTTATGAGAAATATATTCCAAAACCTTTGGATATTTACGGACAGTATCTGCTACGTCACATAATGCAAGCCCCATTTCAGTGGTAATGTTATGTTCCAGAGACTTGATAAGTATATCTGCTGTATTCTTATCGCCCAACAGCTTTTCAACCTTTCTATTCAGGGAATCATTAACCAATATCGCAATTATTATCGCTCCCAACATCTTTGGATTATATGCCATGTCTAAAAGTTTGTCCCGATCATTAACTATGAATTCAAGAGCCTGATTTCCCGAAAGCTCGGAAAGCTCATGCTCCATATTTTTAATTTCCTTCTCAAATTCATTAATTATTTTTTTTATAATTGAAGGATCATTTTTTCTATATGTCTTTATTGCCTCTAAAATAGAACCTAAGGTAAAAATACCACCCTGAATGTTCCTCTTACCTTTTGGAAGGGTTGTCATGAAGTCCTTATCCTTTAAAATATTTTTTAAGGCACTCTGGATTAGCGGATCCTGCTTGCCGCTAGCCATTACTAAACGCCTTCGCCCTATGAACGAAGACAGGTCATGAGTAATATCTGTATAGATTCTGCCTCCTATCTTCTCCATTGAAGCTTCAGAAATCATTTCAAAGAAGGACATGCCTAAAGGCTTAATAACATCTGTCATCATTTGCGTATGCCCAATAGACATATATATACGAGGTTCCTTAGAGCCTGCTGTCTCCGGAAGCGGGAACAATGTAGTTATTGAACGACTTTGTACAATATAAAATTCGTTACGAACAAAGCACCACTCTATATCTTGCGGGGAGCCGAAATAGGCTTCAATTTTCTTTCCCATTTCAGCAAGTCTCAGTATTTGTTCATCCTCCAACACCTGTTTCTCCTGTCTGTCCCTTTCAACTCTCACTACGTGAGTGCCTCCATTTTGACCAGCTATGATTTCCATTGCCTTTGTTCCTATGTTTTTCTTTGTAACCTTACCATCCACTATCTTATAAATATCTGGGTTTACCAATCCAGACACTAATGCTTCACCAAGTCCAAATCCAGCATCAATGGTAAGCGTCTTTCTGTCAGATGTCATTGGATCAGCTGTAAACATAATCCCTGAAGCTTCTGACATAACCATCTTTTGCACAACTACAGACAATAATACTTTTCTATGATCAAAACCATTTTGTATTCGATATATGATTGCACGATCAGTAAAAAGTGATGCCCAGCATTTTATTATATATCGTATAACTTCATCCTTTCCACTAATGTTTAAATAGGTCTCTTGCTGTCCCGCAAAAGATGCATGGGGAAGGTCTTCTGCAGTGGCACTTGAACGTATAGCATAAGCCTCATTACTGCCATATATGGTTAATGCTCTGGTTATTTCATTTTTAATATCATTATCCATACTAAGATTCTTAATAACCAAACGTATACTTTTACTTATTTGTGAAACTTTGTCTCTATCGTCAGGCTTTAAATCTGTCAACTTTTCAATAAGCGTTTCCAACTCGACACTGTTTTCTATAGATTTTCTATATGCCTCGGTTGTTACACAAAAACCATCAGGTACTTTTATTTTATCAATTCTTAATAGTTGTCCAAGGTTTAAACCTTTGCCTCCCACAGCCATAAGATCATTTTTATCAAGTTCATCAAAAGTTAAAATATATGGTCTCATAATACACCTCTATATTCTCATAATTCTTAACATCTCTATTCTATACTCCTCATCACTATTCATAATTGTATCAATAATAAAGTTTTGAAATAACTTTGGCTTTATTTCATAATACACATATAGGATAATGCTGTCAATACGTTTTGAAGGATTGTTTGTAATATTTCAAAACCATGCTATAATTGAATCCGGGTGATAAGCATGAATGGCTATGAAAGAAGAACAAGAGCAAAGAAGGATTCAATCATTAATGCCGCCTGGGAACTTTTTTCTGAACGAGGCATAACTGATGCCAGTATAAGTGAAATAGCAGCAAAAGCTAAAGTTTCGCAGGTTTCTATTTATAATTATTTTGGTGATAAAAATAATCTCGCCAAGGAAGTACTCGTTTCATATTTAGATAAAGCAATTAAAGGGTATGATGAAATATTAGAAAGAAAAATTCCTTTTCACGAGAAACTTAACCTTATTATAGATAAAAAACATAAAGCAACGGCTGAATTAAGCAAATCAGCTTTCAGCAAATATGCATGGGAGGACAAAACTTTACAACAGGTATATAAGGAAGCTGCAAACTCTAAAGCAATTTCAGGTTACATTAAATTTATTGAGTTGGGTAAAAAAGAAGGAGCTATTGATAAAAATATCCCCACTGATGCGATTCTTGCTTTTCTTCTTTCCTCAGTTTCTATAATTGAGCAGTCTGATTATCTTAAAACAAGCCCTGAATATAAAATGGGTATTCTAAGATTGTTTTTTTATGGCCTGTTTGGTAGGTAGTGGCGTGTCAGCAGGCGGCAGAACCCAAAATTAAAACGAACAACTACTATGTGTTGTTCGTGCATAAAGACATAATTCTTATAAAAAGAGCTCCGACTTTATTCGTTTATGATTATTCTACTTACCACTCAAATAATAGTTCTTATAAATATAATTGTTCTACTATAATTGATCTTCATCTTTATTATGATGTTTCAGTTCATTATTGCTGCATATCTCTTTTTTTAAATCCCATAAACCCAATTATATATAAAATAATGGCTATAGATGTTAGAATTATAAAAGTCGAAATTTCTTGAGGTCTTGTTGGGTACACATGGCCAAAGGGAGATAATAAAAATGCTGTTTCTGGTAATATTCCCATCTCCCAGAATAACTGTAATCCAATAAACAATGCAAAAACCGACCAACTTATAGTTGTGGAGGATTTTGGTAATAAGCCGATAAGGAACACTGAAATTCCGCTTGTTATCCAAATAGCTGGAAGTTTATAGAGTGATGCTGAAATAACTACCCAGTTATTTCCTGATAATCCCCCAGACATAACTTTTCCAAATATTATTCCAAGACCAATCGCTATAGTAATTAGAACTGTCCCCACCATTGAAAATATCACATGTGAACCCATAAGTTTATTTCGTGTTGTCTTAGTTGCAAGCAAAACATCAACACGTTGTTCTGATTCTTCAGAACGAATACGTTGTGCTGCGAGAATTCCATAAGCCGCGACAAACAAACCCATCACAAATATCATCAATGCCAAAAATGCTTCCTTGGGTTCACCAAATAGACTCATCCAAGAAGCAAGTACAGGAACACCTTCCAGCATCTCTGCTACCAATATATCAACACTTCCAATACCAACAGCAAAAACAAACAAAACTACTGTCCAGCTTAATAGTGAACCTCTATGCATACGAAACGATAATGCCCAAACATTACGTAAATATTCGGGTGCATTTGCTTTTCCTTTTCTATGAGGAATAACTCCTTCCCCAATATCGCGCATGGATGATAGCTTCAAAGCCAAGGCCAAGATGATTCCAACTATAATTATTCCTAATAATAATATACTATAGTTATTGCTGTCAAAAGGACGTAAAACAAAGAACCATCGAAAAGGTGTTAAATAACTAGATAAATTAATATTTTCTATCAGATTATTAAAAAATGATATCACATAAAATACACCCATAAATGCCATTGCTATGGAGCTTGCCGCCCTTCGTGAAGAAGTCAATTGACTGATCAATGATGCTAATGCTGCAAAAAAACTACTACCGATAGCAAGCAATAACCCCATACCCAAAGAACCGGAAAAGCCCATGCCAAAGACTACCATTGTTAGAGTCAACAATAACCCCATAATAAGATTCATCCCTAAACAGATAATTAATGCTGCCCCAAGTTGAGCCTGCCTACCAATTACAGTAGAACACAGTAAATCTGTGCGTCCACTTTCTTCCTCACCTCTAGTCATCTTCGTAATAGTCAGCATATTAAAAATAGCAGCTACTATTAGAGAAACTGTCTTTATATTCCAGGACACTATCCCAGGGATATCTTTCGTCAATATAAAACCATGAATTGCTGCAACTACAGGGTTTAAAATGCTTTCGTCCACAAAGGCAGATAATTCCTGTGAGGATGTAAACATATTACTATAACTTATATAAGCTGACATTGCTAATAATGCTGGAGTGAGTAGCCAGATACTACGCCTTACCCAGCCCTTTTTAAGATAAAAACGTAATAGACTACCAATACCTTCAAAGTCTAATGTCTTCATAGCTATATAACCTCCTTTCCATTATTCAGAATAATGTCTTATGAACAATTCTTCTAGTGTAGGCGGATTACTGTTCAAATTAATAACACCGTATTGTGTAAGTTTTTGTAAAGCATAGTTTATTTCATCACTTTCTATACTAAACTTTATATGTCTATCTTCTATATTTACATTAGACACTCCGCTTATGTCTGACAATATATTTTCTGGTATAGATAGTTTAGTTTCAACTGAAAAGTGTGTTTGTGTTAAATGTCTCATATCTGAAAGTGTTCCACTTTCAACAATAGATCCATTCTTAATTATTCCTATTTTATTACAGACCTTTTCAACTTCTGATAAGATATGGCTAGATAGTAGCACAGTTTTACCATTTCTTTTTGCTTGATTTATACAAGACTGAAATTCCATCTCCATAAGTGGATCCAAACCAGATGTTGGCTCATCAAGTATTAGTAAATCTACGTCTGATACAAAGGCGGATATAATAGCAACCTTTTGCCTATTACCCTTTGAATAGGTTTTGCATTTCTTTGTAGGATCAAGTTGAAAGCGTTCTATTAGATCAGCTTTACGCTTACTATCAAACTTTCCCCTCATCTTTGCCAACAAGTCGATGACCTCACCTCCTGTCAAATATGGCCAAAAATTTACATCACTAGGAACATATGCGAGCTTGCTGTGTAATCTTAGAGCATTTTGATATACGTCTTTTCCAAAGAGCTGTGCATTGCCTCCTGAATTCTGTAAAAGGCCTAATAAGATTCTAATAGCTGTTGATTTTCCAGCACCATTAGGTCCAATAAATCCATATACCTCATTTTCTTTAACTTCAAGATTCAAATCTTTAAGTGCCTGTACTGTTCCATATGATTTACTAAGTTGCTCTATTTTGATGACTGCCATAATTATACCTCCCCACTATTATAGAATGCTTGTTTTAAAACATTGAAATAACTGTCACATTCTGCAATAAGTCCATCGAAATCCATTTCATCCCACGAAAGCCCTTTAACCTTTGACTGTAATTTGTCTGAGATACCATTCAGACTCCAGACGATTAATTCTTTAGCTTTTTCAATATCTATTTCTTTCTTGAATTTACTATCATCCACACCCTCAAATAGTTTTTCAAAAGCTACGATTCTCGTATCCTTACTTTTTTTATCAAGCTCAACCTTTACTTCTTCAAAATCAGTATAAATTGCTACCTGGAAAAAGTCGAATAGCTGGGGATGTTTGTGCAGTAATTCAATTTTAACAAAAGCAATTTGTCTGCAACGTTCTAGCATATCCCTCTCATTCAGATTGATAGAACCAAAAAAATCAGTCAATATAATCTTTAGTGTATAATCGTAAAGGTATAAAAATAAATCCTTCTTGCTATTTACATAATGGAACATCAATCCTTTAGAAATCCCCGAATTTTTGGCTATTATAATTGTTGACGCTTCTTCATAGCCTTTGGTTGCAAACTCCGCTAGTGCCGAATTAATAATTGCACCTCTTCTTTCTTTGTCCAACTTTTCTAACCTTTCTAACTTTTCTAACTTTTCTAAATCCAATATTTATTCAAACCTCCTTTCCGCTTACCAATATGGTCAATTTAATAATATCACTATTTACCAATGCGGTCAATGGGAGTTTTTAATTTTTTCTCTACCGATGAAAAAACCCGATTTGAAATATTAGATATCGAACTTGATCCCGGCACATCCT
>CAYXUX010000108.1:0-6717 GCA_964468275.1 uncultured Clostridiaceae bacterium | reverse complement strand
TACTATCATTTCTCATATATATATCATTCAAAATTCTTTTTCCGTTTTTTAAATCGGGATTAAATAGCTTTTGGGGAACATATAGCAAAGAAAGGACTGTCTACGTAAAAATTGTTTCTAAAAGGATTTACACATTTGAAAGCAATGACGGTGATAATATAGAAAATTATTATCTTTCTTTCCAAGATAATAACAAAAAAGTAATTGAATTTTTAGTAGACGATTATTATTATAATTTTTATTCTAAAGGTGAAAAAGGCTACCTCACTTATAAGGGAGCAGAATTTATAGAATTTATAAGGAAAAGTGAAAAATCTATCTGATACGAAGCTGTTATAACATACTAATTTATAAATCTTTCTTTGGTTCATTCAAGCATTGTTCCAATACATACATTGTTTTAGGAAGAATAAGTTTTACAGGAAAGACTTTTTCCACTATTTCATAAGCCTGTTCTTTTGTTGTGATCTTTAATTTTTTAAGTAAGAACTTAATATCATTTATATCTTGTCCGATCACTCTTGAGGAAAGTAATTTCATAACAAGCAGGTATTCGGGAGTAACAGTAGCAATCTTTAAGTTCCCAAATGTAGCAAATTCCACAGTTTCAATATTCTCATTAACAAATCCTTTTACGCTGTCATTTAGCCAATCTACAGGTAAGTTGTTTTCCTTGGCTATTTTATTCACTAATTCATTAATTATGGATTTAGGTTCATATATCGCATCTATATCTTTTGTCATATCTCTAGCTGAATGAACTAAACACATTGAAGCACCGCCGGTAATGATTATTTCCCCATGTAATTTCCTTATCCTTAGCTCCTCGCCCAATTTCTTTAAACTCCCTATAATTTGTTCCTTTGTAAGCATTTTTACACTCTCCTTAAAACATTTTCATCTACAAAAATATTTCTATGTTTAAATTCAATAGGTGACTTATATAGGAATAGCTTTCTAAGATTCCCCTTGGCATTGCAATCAAAATAAGGTTCATTGTATGAATAATAATCTTTTTTAAATACCCAGCTCGGCACATCCAAATTAAAATCATTTGCTAATTTATGAACTGTAGCAGCTAAAAAAGCCTTCTGGTTTATCGGAATACTATAATTAGCCGGTTCCCTTTCTATGCAAAGTTCTCTTTCTATATCATTACTTCTATAAAAAGCATCTAAAAAATTGCCTAAAGAAATGTAGAAATCTTGACCTTCACTTATAATTTTAAAAGTATTATCAATAGTTATCATCCAAATTCACCTCGTTTTTTCTGTTCTATGGTTTTTGCAAAATGTGCTTTACTTTTGTACCTTCTTTAATTCTTTCATCCAAGGTTAAAATCACTATATCTCCTTTTTCCAGCCCATCCAATATTTCTATTTGATTTTTATCTTCTATTCCCTTTTTAACTTCTCGTATCTGAGCTCTGCCATCACTATTGATAAATACAAAGTGTTTCCCGTCTTTATCAAATAAGGCCTTTTTAGGTATTAAAATAGTGTTTGTTCTATTGTCGGTAATAATCCTAATATCCAAATCATAACCGGGTCTAATATCTGCTGTAAAGTCTTTCATCTCAATATCTACCTGTATTCTTCTTTGCTCTACTCCTAAATCGGAAACCTTATTAAATGCATAGGGATATATCTTTTTCACTGCACCTTCCAAATCTTTAAGTCCAATATTTTTATTTGATATGCGCACTTTTGCTCCTTCTCGTACATGTACTATGTCATCAACCAATATATCGCTTTCTATATATAGCTCTTCTGTATTGCCAATCTCCATTATATCCATTCCCGGTTGAATGTAGCTGCCTTCTTCTATTGTTTGTCTTAATACTATCCCATCTGCATTAGAAACTATGGTAAAATCTTTGTCCAAATCTCTTAGCTTTTCCTTTTGTATATCTATCTGTCTTAATCTAGCCTCATACTGAGATATTATGTTTTGAGATATAGGTTTATCCAAAGCCTGCAAATCCAATCTGGCCTTTTCCAAATTAGATTTCTCCATTTCTAGGTTTTGCAAAGATTCCTTATATTCTTCATGGCTTATAGCCCCCGCTTCATACAACGTTTTATTGTTATCAACTATCTCCTTGGTTCTTTGTACCTTTCTTTCCATATCACCGATAGTTAATTCCAGCTTTTCTATACTTTCCTCATCAACTTTTTCTTTAGCTTCATCGTATTGGGCTAATATAATAGCTCTTTCGGATTCCAACACCTGTATCTCTTTTTGAATCTGTTTATTATCTAATTTAACCAGTATATCACCTTTTTTGATTTCTTCACCTATGTTTACTAATATCTCTATAACCCTTCCGGCGGCAGAAGAGTAAATATTTCCTTGGTCCTTTGCCACCACGATTCCCAATTCCTCTATATATTTCTCTATATCACCTTTTTCAACTAAAGCCCAGTCTACCTTTAGTGCTCTATTTGCATTGTATATATAGAATCCTGTTAATGCTATTAATATAATAATAATACCGATAATAATTGCCTTCTTGTCCACCTTATCACATCCCCACAATAAATTTGTCTTAGTACATTCTATTCTTTAAAACATCTAAAAAGTTCAGTTTATAAATCTTTCTGGCTGTCGCAAGCTGTGCTATCGCAACAAAAACAATAGTAGCTCCACCCGCAATGATATAACTGCTAGGCCCTAATATAAACGGAATACTGAATAAATCTGAAGAAAGGGCTGAGGCCATCCCACTGCACAATCCATATCCTATTGGTATTCCCAATATTATTCCTATCAAGGCCATTATACCATTTTCTCTGCTTATTAAACCGTATATTTCCTTTTTATCAAAACCCAACACCCGGAGTGATGAGAACTCCATACCTCTTTCGTTAATATTAATAATGGTTATATTATAAACGATGGCAAAGGCTAAAATAGCACCCAGTACAATCATTATGCCTACAGCCGCTATAATAGTATCCATGTATTGCTGCATACTCTCCTGCATATCCTGTATGGATTGAACCTGCCTAATATTTTTTATATTTTTTAACTTTGCAACCGCATCATCTTGAGTTTTTAATGAGGCACCGGTAATCATAGGCCCTTCCTTTAAAACTCCGCTCATAACTTCTATATCCATATACCCGTTGCTGCCTAAATACTGTTCTACAATGCCTTTTACCACTATATATTCTTCTGCTTCAGATATAAGGCTTTTTAGCATTATCTCATCCCCGACTGCGGCTCCCAAGCTATCAGCTAATATCTGGGATAAAAATATACCATCCTCCGGCAGCTCTATCTCCCTTCTCGATAAATCCTTAAAATTATAGAATATAGTATCCCTTGGTACTCCAATGATACTAACAGTCTTCTTTTTCCATCCGTTTCGTATTTCAAAGGGGAGCTCTATTTTGGGCTCTATTTGGTCTGCATCCACCAGTTGATTTAGCTCTTTAATAACCTTTGGATTCATAGGTACGGCAAATTCCACACTATAATCCATCCTTTGAAATTCTCCATATTGCAGCAAAAATAAATTATTCCATATAGAATTCATAAACATAGGTACCATAGTCACACTATAGCTTAGGGCTATCCCCAGTATCAGAAATACGGACCTCCTTTTGGATCTTAACGCATTTCTAATCACTACTTTCCAACTAAAAGGCACTCTGCTCCAAAGAGGCTTTACACCCTCCAACCATATCCTACCACCTCCCTTAGGCGCCTCAGGCCTCATAGATTCGGCAGGCAATATCTTAGTAACATTTCTGGCACCTATCAATCCGGATAATACACAGAATAAAACAGTAAATAAAATTCCATATATAAAATAAATATAGTCCAATCTCATTCTAAACATAGGAACATTAAAATATTGAATAAGTAATCTGGCCATTGAAATAGATAGGGGTATGCTTAGAATAACTCCGGCAACGGAACCTACTACCCCAATGAGAAGAGAATATTTAGCATAATGAAATAGAATCTTTGCATTGTCGTAGCCCAAAGCCTTCATTATGCCTATTGATATCCTATCATTTTTAACAATTCTGGATAAAATAATATTTATGATTATGCCGGCAACAATTAAAAACAATAGTGAAACTGAAGTAGCCATCCTATCAATCTGATCTACTTCCTGCATCATAACATTGTGGCTTATCTGATCTTTCCTGCCTATTATACTTGTTACCTCATATCTATCCAATTGTGTTTCTATTTCATCTATTATATTATCAATATTTACCTTATAATCGTCTTTTATTTGAATTACCACTTCATTGTAGCTGCCTCCATAACCAAGAGTATGCTGTGCAAATTCTTCAGAGACATATACTATTCCAAACTTCTCCGGATTAGTCAATAAATCCTGTTCATTCTCCATAAGATAGATATACTCCGGGCTTCCCACAGTGCCTGTTACATCCAAAGAATATTCTCTTCCCTTAATATAAGGCCTTATCCCATCTCCGGGTTCAATCCCCCTAGCATCGGAAAACTGCTTAAGCACCAATACTTCTTTGGGGTTCTCCCCTATTTTTGAACCCTCTAGTATATATAAATCATTAACTATATCTTCACCTTTAGGCAAAGATACCAGTCTGACAACGACCCTTTCATCCGGATCTTCCACCCTCAAAGGCACATTTATGCTTATTCTTCCCTGAGCTATACCGACTCCCTCTATATCGTAAAGTCCCTCTATGGCTGTTTTGGGAATTCTAGGTGCTTCTATAAATATATCGCCAAAATTTGTAACCTCATAGAAATGAAATATACTATCTGATAAATTATCAGCCAACATACTAAAAGAAATATAAATAGTAAATGACAAAATGATCATTATAGATAAGGAAATAAATTGACCCTTAGAGCCTTTAATCAGCCTTAATAATCTGGTGTCCAGCCTCTTCATCACCATTCAATCCTTTCGGGATGGATAGGATTTTCATTTATTTTAATCTCAACTATTTCACCGCTTCTCATCCTTATAACCCTATCTCCCATATCTCCTATAGGTGTATTGTGGGTGATTATAATCACGGTTTTCTTAAATTTTTGGTTGATTTCCTTAAGTAAAGCTAAAATTTTTATCCCAGTTTCAAAATCAAGGGCCCCTGTAGGCTCATCACAGAGCAATAAGGCA
The DNA here is from genome assembly GCA_964468275.1 of uncultured Clostridiaceae bacterium. Taxonomy (GTDB): domain Bacteria; phylum Bacillota; class Clostridia; order Lutisporales; family Lutisporaceae; genus JAAYKT01. The sequence goes on along the minus strand of CAYXUX010000108.1, from coordinate 1,583 downwards.
GGATTTTTAGCCACGGCTCTAGCAATAGCAACCCGTTGCTGCTCTCCACCGCTTAATTGGGATGGAAAATGCTCTTTTCTATCCTTCAACCCTACTGCATCTAATATAGAATTCACATCCAATGCATCCTTGCAGATTTCCGTAGCCAATTCTACATTTTCCTTGGCGGTTAAATTAGCTATTAAATTATAGAATTGAAATACAAAGCCCACCTGCTCTCTGCGATATAGGGTTAGTTTTCTATCATTGTAATTTGTAATATCCTCACCTTTTATAAAAACTTTGCCCTCGGTAGGCAGGTCCATACCACCTAATATATTTAAAATGGTGCTTTTACCGGAACCACTGGGACCTAGTACCACCACAAATTCTCCCTCATATATATCCAAATTTATATTCTTTATTGCAACTACTTCTACTTCTCCCATTTGATATAATTTGCTTACATTCTCTACTTTCATCAACACTTCACTCATAGGAACCCCCTCCCTGCTGCATTTCCTAAACTATTGACGTACATAAATCCCTATTCCTACAGCAGCCTTATAAAAAAACCTTCCACTATTTGTATATCTACATAATAACAGAAGGTTGAAAATTGTTCAATAACAGCTTGGAAACCGTATCCGGCATCTTTTTTCATGCTTACTATGCTTTTGTCCTAATTCTAATTATAATCTCAACATGGATTGAGGTGACATTTCACATGCCGACAGCATACATTATCCCCTTGGTGTCAGGTTGTATTTCTAAAATATCAGCTATCATCCTTAAAAATTTCCTTTTATTCTGCCGTATCTTACAACTCATACAATTATAAATTATGAACAATAAAACCCCCAACTTATTTTGATATACTCCCCTTGTAGTAGACAGTTTAAATAATAGAAACTGTTTAAGACAAGGAGGAGCATATCATTTCAATAAAGAAAACAGCTCTTGTTATATAAAAGAACATCAGTAAAAAACATTCTAATATTATTTATTAAGTAGCATTTTTAAAGCTTTTATAGTATCTTCATAAGCAATATCTTCTGCATATGGATAATTTTTCGAGTATCTTATCCATCTATCCTTTAATATTTCACTCGTTTCAATGGTCTTTATCCTTTTTAATATATCACTAAGTATATGTGTCGTTTTCCGATGCTCTATTGTCTTTTTTAATGCTTCAGATAATATAAGGTTGTCAAACTCTTGAGTTTTAGCCAGTATATAAATATCATAAAAGTCTCTTGGCCTGGTATTTAACTCTCCTCTTTGCAATATTGTTTCTATTTTTTCTGCAAGAACAGTTTCTATATTATAAGCCCATACTCCAATAGTTCCTTCATCGAAAATCATTTTAAATGAATAAAAAACTTCCCTTGGAGTTATGACATCTCCTGTGGTTATATCAACTGAAAGCGGAGTAATTATAGTATCGTAATCTGCTTTTATCCCAACCCTGTATCCACCATATATATCATCATCCCTTATAGGTTCAATTCCCATGAAAGAAAAGTTTACATCGTCATCCACTTCTATATTACAAATTTCTGTAATTGCTTTTGTCAATGAATCTATGGTTATAGGATAATTTT
>CAYXUX010000107.1:5410-6746 GCA_964468275.1 uncultured Clostridiaceae bacterium | reverse complement strand
AGTTTTTTGAAAACCGGTAAAGAACGCTTAATCATATCATGATCCACACAGTAAGATATCCTTACATAAGTTGGACAGCCAAAATCATTGCCCGGCACAATCAGCAAATCCATCTCCTTTGCCATATCGGAAAATGCCTGGGCATCTCCATTGGGTGCCTCTACGAAAAGATAAAAAGCTCCGGAGGGTTTTGCGCAATTGTAGCCCATTTCGGTTAATCCGTTATATATCAAATCTCTATTTTCGATATACGGTTTCAAATCCGGTTCTACATCCGCGCACCGTGTGATTACATGCTGCATCAAAGAAGGTGCGCAAACATAGCCCAATATACGCCCTGCCCCTGCAATCGCATTGTAAACATCATCATGATCTTCAACACTTCCCGGAACCAATACATAACCTATACGTTCCCCGGGAAGGGATAAGGATTTACTATAAGAATAACAAATTATCGTATTTTGATAATAATGAGGAATAAATGGCACTGTGCCCTCATATACCAATTCGCGATAAGGTTCATCGCTGATTATAAATATTGGATGCCCGATTTCTTCGGATTTTCTTTTTAGCAATTCACCAAGCTTTTTAATTGTTTCCTCTGTATAGACAACACCGGAAGGATTATTGGGGGAGTTCACTATCACACCTTGGGTATTTTTATTTATGCTTTTTTCAAGCAAATCAAAGTTAATCTGAAATTCAGGAATGTCTGCAGGTATTGACATTAGCTTTGCCCCTGCTGTTGTAGCAAATAAAGAATACTCTGTGAAAAAAGGTGCAAATGCAATAAATTCCGTTTCATTATCAACAGTCAATGCCCGGCATGCTGCACATAATGCCGCAGCAGCACCTGCTGTTAAATAAAGATCCGTAAACTTATAATCTGTACCAAAACGTTTATTCAGATTATCGGCAATAGCTGTTCTTGCAGCATTGCTTCCCGGACCGCTGGTATAGCTATGTATGGCCTTAGACGGCAGCTCATTGATAATATTCAGGATTTCCTGATTGACTTCCTTTGGAGCCGGGACACTGGGATTCCCAAGACTAAAATCATATACATTCTCTGCACCGACAGCTGCAGCCCGTTGATTCCCATACTCAAACAATTCCCGGATACAGGAACGAACCGTTCCATAATGAAGCATATCTTTAGATACCATTTTAAACCTCCAAAACATTTAATATTTATCCGCTGTTTATGAAAGCAACCGGATATACTAGAGTTCGTTGGTGATTGTCGATCATCATAAGATAACTTTAGATTGTTATTTTTTTGACTTTGTACTATTATAATACTCTATGAAAACATTTTAGTAAAGAGGGCTTATTG
>CAYXUX010000107.1:3603-5310 GCA_964468275.1 uncultured Clostridiaceae bacterium | reverse complement strand
TCGCCAACAATCATACCACCATAAACTGATACACCGGGCCCGATAAATAGTTCGCCCCGTTCCTGAGCATTGTATAAACCATAAGTTGTACTTTCACCCTTTTCAAATGCTACCAGTGCCCCTCTGTTTCTTTCGGGTACATCTCCCTTATATGGCGCAAATTCTGAAAACAAATGATTCATAATGCCATTACCTTTAGTATCGGTGAGAAATTGAGACCTGTATCCTATTAAACCCCGTGTGGGAATTTTAAATTCAATCTTGACATATCCATCACTGTCAGTAGCCATATTTATCATCTCTGCTTTTCTGTTTCCCAGTTTCTCCATTACTATACCAATGCTTTCTTGGGGTATCTCCACATATAAATTTTCTATTGGTTCGTAATCTATTCCATCTATGCTTTTTATAATTACAATAGGTTTTGATACTTGGAACTCATAGCCTTCTCTTCTCATTGTCTCAATAAGAATAGATAAATGCAGTTCGCCCCTTCCAAGCACTTCAAAGGAATCCGGAGAATCCGTCTCATTCACCTTTAAAGCAATATTGGTTTCTGTTTCTTTAAAAAGCCTTGCTCTAAGATGCCTGGATGTCACATATTCGCCTTCATTACCGGCAAATGGGCTATTATTAACCAAAAATTTCATTGAAACAGTCGGCTCTTCTATTTTAATTAATGGAAGAGGCTCAGCATGAACAACATCACAAATCGTTTCCCCTATATTTATATCCTCAACCCCTGAAACAGCAATTATATCCCCCAAGGAGGCCTCCTGTATCTCTACTCTGTCCAGACCGGAAAATCCATATAATCTGCCTATCCTTTCATTTTGAATGCTTCCGTCACTTTTGCATAATAAAATAGATTGTCCGTATTTTATTCTTCCCCTAAATACCTTACCGATAGCCACTCTGCCAACATATTCGTCATATTCGATGGTAGTTATTAAAAATTGTAAAGGTTCATCTAAATAACCCGCAGGCGGTTCCACTTCTTTAATTATTGTTTCAAATAAAGGAGTCATATCTTTGCTGTCACTATCTAATGAATCCTTTGCAATACCTTGTTTCGCAGATGTATATATGATGGGAAAATCAAGCTGCTCTTCATTAGCTCCTAATTCAAAAAACAAATCTATAATCTCGTTTATGACATCGGGTACTCTGGAATCCGGTTTATCCGTCTTATTGATTACCACTATTGGTTTTAATTCTAATTCCAATGCCTTTTTTAACACAAATCTCGTCTGAGGCATAGGCCCCTCTGATGCATCAACTATTAATAATACGCTATCCACCATTTTTAATACCCTTTCGACTTCGCCGCCAAAATCTGCATGTCCCGGAGTATCAACTATATTAATTTTTGTCCCTTTATAATTAATAGAAGTATTCTTCGCTAATATAGTAATACCTCTTTCTTTTTCCAGCTCATTTGAATCCATAATTCTCTCTGCAACATTTTCATTTTTTCTAAATATGCCGCTTTGCTTTAACATGCAATCAACCAAAGTAGTTTTACCATGGTCCACATGAGCGATTATTGCTATATTTCTAATATCATTTCTAACGTGCTTTTCCATCTCACACTTCCTTTATTAATTCACCAATCAACAAAAAATAATTATATACCTTTTAGTATGTGAATTCAAGTAAAAAATAGCCCCTATTCATGGTTGAGGATTGCAACGTTAATGTTTATAC
>CAYXUX010000107.1:1891-3503 GCA_964468275.1 uncultured Clostridiaceae bacterium | reverse complement strand
ATATATAAATATTATGATGTATATGTTATATCTATCGCTTTTAATACAAAAATACATTTGAGTGAGGTGAATTTATGAACAAAGATTTTGAAGAGCTTGCAGATGTAGCAGACTTTTTAAAAGCATTGGCTCATCCGGTGAGATTGTGTATTATAAAAGGTCTCTATGAAAAAGGTTCTTGCAATGTTAGTTATATGCAGTCTTGCCTTGAAATTCCCCAGTCTACCATATCTCAGCATTTGCAAAAACTAAAGGCAGCCCGATTGATTAAAGGTAAACGTAACGGCTTGGAAATTACTTATAGCATTTGTGATAATAGGATTGGCCCATTACTTGATGCAATTTTTTAAAACTTAATTACCTTATTTGTACATTAGATTAAGAATAAAACTAAAATTTAATTTGGGGGTAATAACATGCCAAAAAAGATCCTTATAATAGGTGGCGTTGCAGGCGGTGCAACCGCAGCTACCAGACTAAGAAGACTGGATGAAGAAGCAGAAATAATTATGTTTGAACGAGGCGAATACGTCTCTTATGCCAACTGTGGATTGCCTTACTATATAGGAGGGCATATAAAAGAAAGACAAAAACTTTTGATAAACACGGCTGAAGATATAGCAGGCAAGTACAATATAGATATCAGGACTTTTAGTGAGGTTACCGAAATAGATACAGATAACAAGCTTGTCACTGTTAGAAAAACCAACGGGGATGCATACGAGGAAAGTTATGACTACATCATATTATCACCGGGAGCCAGGCCTGTAAAACCACCTATACCGGGCATTGATAATAACAAGATATTTTCCTTAAGAACTGTACCGGATACAGATAAGATTAAAGAATTTGTAGATAATAATAATCCCAAATCTGCCGTAGTCATTGGCGGAGGTTTTATCGGAGTGGAAGTTGCAGAAAACCTTATAAGCCGTGGACTTGATGTTACCCTTGTAGAGGCGGTGCCTCATATTTTAGCACCTTTTGACTCTGATACAGTTGTAATAGCTGAAAAGGAAATGGAACAAAACGGGGTAAAGCTTATACTCGGTGACGGTGTGAAATCTTTTGAAGATAGTGAAGGCTTAGTTAAGATAACTTTAAATAGCGGTAAAGCGTTAACAGCTGATATGGTGCTACTTTCAATCGGTGTATCGCCGGATACGGGTTTTTTAAAGGATTCTGGGATTAACCTAGGCCCTAAAGGCCATATCGTGGTAAATGATAAAATGGAAACGAATATTCCAAATATCTATGCCGTTGGCGATGCTATTGAAATAGTGGATTATATTACAAAAAAAGTTTCTGCAATACCTTTAGCAGGCCCTGCTAATAAACAAGGGCGAATAGCCGCAGATAATATTTCCGGCATACCAACAATATATAAAGGTACTCAAGGAACTTCCATTTTAAAAATATTCGATCTCATTGCAGGTAGCACAGGTGCTAATGAAAAAACCTTGCAACGAAACAATATGGATTACAAAACTATTATAATACATCCCAATTCCCATGGTGAATACTACCCGGGGGCTTTGCCAATAACTATAAAGCTTATTTTTGATAATGAAGGTAAAGTACTGGGAGCCCAAGTCCTTGGTTATGAAGGCGT
>CAYXUX010000107.1:0-1791 GCA_964468275.1 uncultured Clostridiaceae bacterium | reverse complement strand
TGTCATGTTGGGCAAAGAGGTTATATTGCAAGCAGAATCCTTTCACAAAAAGGTTTTAAAGTAAGAAGTCTAAGCGGAGGCTACAAAAGCTATGTCCAACAAAGCTTTAAACCCGGTGATTCAACAATGCAAGTTGGAAAAGATGGAGACTATCAAATAGAAAATATAGATGTAGTACTCGATGCAAAAGGGCTTTGTTGTCCGGGACCTTTGCTCAGAGTTAAAAATACCATGGATAGCATGAAAGATGGCGAAATACTAAAAGTGGATGCCACGGATTTAGGGTTTTACGAGGATATTATAGCCTGGTCAAAAAGGACAAATAATGAGCTTCTCAATGTGAAAAGAGAAGGAACCAGCATAGTAGCATATATCCGCAAAGGTATGACAGACCAACCTCCCTCTACTGTTTCAGGCAACACACCATCTGTCGAAACAAAAGACAATAAAACTATTATCGTCTTCAGCGGTGATTTGGATAAAGCCATAGCTTCCTTTATCATTGCCAACGGTGCTGCGGCTATGGGTAAAAAAGTAACAATGTTCTTCACCTTCTGGGGCTTAAATATTCTCAGGAAACCGGAAAGTATGAGCGTAAAAAAAGGTTTTATGGATAAAATGTTTGGTGCTATGATGCCTCGCGGCAGTAAAAAACTAGGCCTTTCTAAGATGAATATGCTGGGCATGGGGCCTCAAATGATTAGAAACGTAATGAAAAATAAGAATATAAGCTCTTTAGAAGAACTGATAGAAACTGCAATAGAAAATGGAATAGAAATAGTTGCCTGTCAGATGTCCATGGATGTCATGGGGCTTCACAAAGAAGAATTAATAGATGGAATAAAAATTGCCGGAGTAGGTTACTATTTAGGTGAGGCGGAAGATTCAAATGTTAATCTCTTTATATAATACTTGCATAGCAGGTCATTCCCTTTTCCAAAATGTTAGACAAAAAATGGATAAGCGAAAATTATTGAGATAAAAATACGTGATAATATTAAGAAAGGAGGAGAGCAAGGATATGAAGCTTAAGGATAAGGTTGCCATTGTTACAGGAGCAAGCTCAGGCATGGGCAGAGAAATCGCTTACCACTTTGCTCTGGAAGGAGCTAATGTGCTTGCAGTAGCGCGAAGGGCTGATAGGCTGGATCAACTCATAGAAGACACTAAGAATTTAGAAGGTAAAGTAGTAGCCTTTGCAGCGGATCTTTCATTAAAGGATAATATTGAAAAAATGGTTGATGAAGCTATAAATACTTTTGGGAAACTGGATATTCTGGTAAACAATGCAGGTATCATGGATGATATGAGCCCCGTTGGAGATGCAACAGAAGAAATGTATGATAAAGTTATGAATCTAAACACCAAGTCAGTTTTCCTCGCTATGAGCAAGGTTATTAAACATTTTGAAACAACGGGTTCCGGAAATATAATCAATATATCTTCCATAGGTGGTCTAAAAGGCGGCATCGCGGGTGCGGTTTATACTGCCAGCAAGCATGCTGTAGTGGGTTTAACTAAAAACACCGGCTATATGTATGCAAAAAAGAATATTCGTTGCAATGCCATCTGTCCCGGTGCCATAGCTACAGAAATTGCATCCAGCGAATTTATGAAAAATATCAATATGAATGGCGCAAAACTGGCAGGTATTGGTCAGGCTTTAAACCCCGATACAGGCGAACCTACTGTAATTGCAAAAGCTGCAGTCTTTTTAGCCAGTGATGATTCTTCCTTTATAAACGGCCAATGCATTGCTGTAGATGGTGGATGGACAGCATATATGTAGTA
>CAYXUX010000106.1:0-6760 GCA_964468275.1 uncultured Clostridiaceae bacterium | reverse complement strand
TATTTTCGTATTTTACATTTGTGCCAATTGCTTACATATTAGCTTGATGACATTGGGAACCCGGTACCTTTGCGAGGGAGCGCAGCGACTGAGCTTGCTTCAAAATGCAAGGGGTGTTTACTTTCCACTTCTACTACCAAATTATAACAATTTGAACAAAACGTCAAGTATGCTCTGGCAATTCAAATGTCCCAAATTCATGTTTTGTTGGGACCAGTAAATTAAAAGCTCACTTTCACATGCCCAACTTAGTTAATTTTCTAACAATTGTAGGCCTAAAAAATAGTACCCGATCCGGTTTAATGTAGCGTAAAATACAACAACGACAAATTTCGACAAAATTCGGGTTGAACCCGGTACCTTTGCGAGGGAGCGCAGCGACTGAGCTTGCTATATTTTTTCTTCCAGATCTAATATACATAGTGCTTCCATTATTTCATTTCTGCCTGCTGGCAATGAGTCCATGAGCATATCCACATATTCTGCACCACCCTCTATACATTTAAGTATTTTCACTTCCAAGGATGCATTTATTGCAAACCGATTATCTGTTTTTATCGTTTTAAATCTTTGTTTATCAGCCTTTTTCTGTATAATATTCTGCGATTCAAAAGAGGACTCTTTCATATCATCAATTAGCTGATTCGGTGAAATGTAGATCTGTGCTCCCTCATAAATTAACTGATTAGTTCCAATGCTTCCTTTGCAATAAATACTATTCGGTACTGCAAAAATTTGCTTTTTATATTTCTTCGCATATTCAACTGTTATAAATGTTCCACTTTTTTCTGCCGCTTCTACAACCAGAAGCTTTTTTGCCCATGCACTGATAAGACCATTTCTAATATGGAAGTTACCGGGAAAAGCTTTAGTCTCTGGTGGATAAGGTGATATGACGGCACCGCTTTCAATAATTCTCTCCATTAAACTCCGATGTTCTTCAGGATAACAGATATCCAGACCATTTCCCAAGAAAGCAAGTGTATAACCACCGACTTTTATACATGCTGTGTGGGCATAACCATCAATCCCCTTTGCCATCCCGCTTATTACTGCAATGTTATGACCTGCCAAAAATTCTGCTGCCTCTTTTGTAACCGCTTTGCCATAGGAGGTGCACCTTCTGGATCCAATAATAGCTATACCTTCATTCTCTTTCCTAATAGAACCTATATAATAAAGTACACAGGGTAAATCAGGCTGCTCTTTTACTGATTTAGGTACTAATTCATGATTATATGGAATAATTTTAATCTTGAATCGTTCTGATTTTCTAAGAATGTTTTCTGTATTCTCAAAGGAACGGGATTCTAATACTCGTTTTACAGCTCTTAAATTCAATCCATATACCTTTGAAAGATCACTTCTTGTTGCATTAAAAACGGATTGAGGATCCCCAAAATGTTTTACTAGCATTCTTTGGGTGATGTAACCTATGCCTTTTATCTGACTTAACCAAACCCAATGTTTTATCATATCATACAACCAGCATTCCTTTGTTTTCCTTGTCCAAATCCCTTGCCATTATTGCACCGGCAATATCTTTCCTCCGAATTTTCTCCGATTCTTCCATATCTGCAAAAGTCCTTGCTACTTTCAAAAACTTGTGATATGCTCTGGCACTGAATTCAAATCTATCAAATGCCATTTTCAAAAGACCTATCCCGTCATTTTCCAGCTGGCAGTATTCTTTAATTAAAGCCCCCGTCATTTGTGCATTACAATTTACATTTTCTATTCCCTGATAACGTCTGTCCTGAATCTTCCTTGCTCTGGTGACACATTCTCTAAGCTCATCTGAGTTTACTTTTTGGGAGCCTTTTGTAAGCTCCATAAATTCTATTGGCTGCACATATCTTTGTATATCAATACGATCCAAAATGGGTCCTGATATTTTTTGCCGATATTTTAGCACTTCATAATCGGTACAATGACATTTTGATTGTCCATAGTATCCACATGGACAAGGGTTTAAAGCCGCAACCAACATAAAATTGCAAGGATAAGTGTTAGTATAATTCACCCTAGAAATTGTCACTTTTCCATCCTCCATTGGCTGGCGAAGAGCGTCAAGTGCCTTTTTGTTGAATTCAGCAATTTCATCAAGAAATAATACTCCATTATGAGCAAGGGAAATTTCTCCAGGTTTTGCATTATTGCCTCCTCCCACAAGTGAATTAGTAGATGCATTGTGGTGTGGAGCACGAAATGGTCTTTGAAGGATTAAGCTTCCCCTCTTTTTAAGAAGACCAGCTACACTATAAATCTTTGTGACTTCTAATGCCTCACTTTCAGTCATTGGTGGCAAAACCGTAGGGATACGTTTTGCAATCATGGATTTTCCACATCCTGGTGAGCCCAACATGAGTATGTTGTGTCCTCCTGCAGCCGCAATTGTTATATATTCAAGTAGACTTGCCTGTCCCTGTACTTCACAAAAATCTATTTTATAATTACTGCTAATACCCGTATCCGCTACTGCATTAATTTCACAACTATATATTCCATTATTAAAAAAATCAGTAACCTGCTTCAGGTTTTCAAAACCGAGTACATTCAGCTCCTTCACCAAGGTAGCTTCTGGCATGTTCCCTTTAGGTACAATGAGATTTTTAATACCTGCCGCCCTGGCTGCTATCGCCATTGACAACACACCAGTACAGGAACGTAAACCTGCATTCAGTGATAGTTCCCCAATAAACCCAAATTGATCAATTTGGTCTACTTTTAATTGTCCTGATTGCACCAACAGGCCAATTGCCATGCCTAGGTCAAAGTGAGATCCACTTTTTTTAACATTTCCCGGAGCCAGATTAAAAACAACCTTCATTTTTGGAAATTCATACTTTTCATGGTTAATTGCTGCCTGCAATCGTTCACTGGCTTCCTTAACAGCCATATCACCCAGACCAACAATACTCGTAGAAGGTTGTCCATATAAAGTATCAGCTTCAATCTCTACAACATAACCATCAACCCCGGTAATGGCGAAACTTTTTACTACTGCTGCCATAACTTACCCCTTAAAATTATTTTTACACATCAACATCCATTAGCCTTTCTAATCTTTCATCTATCTCTTTTTCTATAATACTTTTTTCAACATACTCTTTATATAATGCTCTGCTACTATTCAGAAAGTACTTTAAAATGATACTCTCATCTACAAGTTCACTTCTTCTCATGCCCATATAGATATCATAACTGCTCCATGGATAATCAAGTATGTCTTCAACCATTTTAGCTTTAACCGGATTAAGATGAATATACCGGCTAGTTTGAAGATTATAGGCATCGCTAGTGATTATTTCTCCTTTGTATCTTCCCTGAAAAAGATGCCCCACCAGGTTATATTTATTATTAAAATATTTAGTGAAAAAAAGATTGATGCTTCTCATAATATTACCAATGTCAACATCCTTTGTTTCCATTTGAAGGTGCATATGATTAGTCATAAGGCAGTAGGAATATAACGTAAAACCATATTTATTCTTTACCTGCTCCAAAATGGAAAGGTAAACCCAATAGTCTTCCTCTTCCCTAAAAATTTCCCCCCTGCGATTACCCCTACACATAATGTGATATACTGCACCGGGGTACCAGATTCGTTTTTTCTTTGGCATGATTATCTTCCCCTCACTAATTGCAATCCAATTTTACCTTATAATGCCTTTGTTATTATACCACTAAGTTTATCACCATATTTCGCCAATTTCAATATCTTTTTTGTAAATTGTTATACTTTTTAACTGGCAATATGTAATTAGATGTTATTCTAAGTAGAATAATTGCCTTGTGTTAGGGTTCCATCACTTGGGACGGTATCGTTTTACATACTGTATATTTGTTTGATAAAATTCGGGTGACACCGGAAAGGGTGCTCTTGATGAGCGGTTAAGGTGCTCTTGTTTGCCGGTCAGCGCGCACTAAAACATCGGCGTACTCACCTAACAGCATATTAATTGTCGTGGTAATATCTATTAAAACAAATTTAAATATATCTTAGCACATTTTAGCTATACAAAAATATTATTTTTTAGTTGGATAAAAGCTTTCTTGGTGTTAATTATTTAACAATGTTATATGTGAAAAAATTGCTTACAGAGCTTAGTGAATAATATAATGAAACATGGTCGACAAATTTCGACAAAATTCGGGTGGAACCCGGTACCTTTGCGAGGGAGCGCAGCGACTGATCCTGGGAGATATTAAGATGATGCAGGGATCCAATCCTCCAGGATATCGTTTACGAATTGGTAAATATCGTGTATTATATGAGTATACTAATATTGAAGGCGAGCAAGTTTTAATGATAAATGATATAGGTTCCCGAGGGAATATTTATAAGTAAAGGAGATGATATTATGTCCGCAGTATCAAAAGAGATTACAGATATGATTGACATGCTTCCTGAGAAAGAACAGGAGCTTGCATTTGAATTGATAAAGAGAATGGTCCTTGCATGGGATAGCGATTTTACCAAATTGACTCCTTTGGAAAGGGATAGACTGGCTCAGGCAAAGAAAGAAATAGCCAATGGTGAAACGGTCAACCATTCGGAGATTAATTGGAACTGAGCAAACCTCGTGGTATTAATATGGCATTAGAAAACCATGAGAATAGAAATACAAATCCATATCTAAAGGAATATAAATAATAATTGCACAGTTTCAGACGTGAAAACAGCGGAAGGCAACTATCCGCAATAGAATGGGAATATATTCGTCATAATCTGGATGCGGTCAAAATGCCCATTGGGTACTGTATGAAGCCCAAAAAACAGGAATGCCATACTCAGTTAAATCCATGCCTTACGTGCCGGAATCTTTGTACTTCTCCTGACTTTATTCCCCAATTCGAGTTGGAAATACAAGAGATAAACACTTTAATCGAGCGCGGAAAAGCTCAAGGGCGGACTGTGTGGGTGGAGAAAAATCAATTTCTTTTAGAACGGTATAAAGTAATTTTAGACGTGTTGAAAAATGGGAAAACTCATCACAGAGCTGGCAAAAAGGGCCGTGAATATACATGGGAGGAATAATACAATGTCAAATAACCATACCAGGAATACGGAAGGATTAAAGAAATTTGCTGTAAAAAGGCAGTTAGCAACTGCTAAAAAGGTTGACGATACTATCCAAAGGCTTATAAACAAAGTGGAATACTGTTGAGATCAAGACATCTTTCTTCCGGAGTTAAGATAATAGCAGCACCTGAGCGTCATTTGCGCCTTAATTTAATTTTCCTCTCTTAGATATTATATAGTAAATCATGGAATAATTCAATGTATATTGTAAAATTTATGGGGTGAAATTATGGTTAGTTTTATGTAATCGGTAATGTAGTCGCTAATACTATACGATGCAATTATATTAATTATGCAAACGAACAGGGAATATTCTTTTGTAAACTACATATACGTTCGACAATATTCGACAAAATTCGGGTGGAACCCGGTACCATTGCGAGGGAGTGCAGCGACTGAGCTTGCTAGAAAATGCATCCCAAATATCAGAGGGTAGTTCAGTCGTTAAATAATAATCGTTTGGTAAACTCTTATAATCAGGTATATCATCTTTGAATGCCAAAGTAATCTCTCCTTTTAACATGTTAAAATCGCAATAGGAAACTGGCACATGGTGCATTTAGCTCGTTAAAGCGATACTAAGCCAGCTGCTAGGCTTGGGAGTACAATGTATCTCCGAACACTTCTTGCAACCTCTGAAGGTAACGCCTCATATAAGGATAATGCAGCATCGTGTATTTTAATAATAAGCGTCAAAACGACCGTACGGAAAAGCAAAATAAAAGAGCCTTGCAATTTTAGGAGGCTCTGTAGGTCTATTTGCTTTTTTTAGATCTGCCATTGATTCCAGCCACACAAAATAAGAATCAACTGTTAAAAACCCGGAATACCCCTTTAAAAATTCTTTTGGGTGATACCCGCCACGGGTAGTCTCATAATTAAATAATATAACTGGTGGTGAGTTGCATCTCTTTCCAGTTCGGTATACCCACATCCAGCTCTGTGTAGTTGCTTTGCGACCTTCCTCGTAAAGCACCTGAATTCTTGTTTCATCAGCGCTAATAACTCTTTAGTGGGTACAGCCGTTTTGACTCTTACTAATATTATATTAACTTATATATTCTAGAACCTTAGAATCAAGATTATTATAATATTCAATAATCCCAATAAACCAATTAACCATCATACAGGCAGTATCACTGTCCTTTCTTTGCCATTCTCTAACATGCTCATTTTTTTTCTCAACAGATTGTGGTTCTCTAATAGAAAGCCATAGTGAATCTTCATTTATACATATGCCTGTAAAAAACGAAAGTTGTTCAGTCCTAACTAGATATATTTTTATTTTTTTGCAATGTTAGGAGCTAAATCATTATAGAAATCGTAGATGTCATCAAAACAGTTTTTATCTTTTGTAGAAACCAGCCTTATAGTAATTTTATCGTAATTAATTTTATGTACTCAGAAAATGATGATGCTCCTAGTTTTCGACGTTTTGCAAGCATCGAAGCCCAAATGGCATTTCCATCATTCTCCGAAATATAACCTTTTTCCAAAGCCTCGATTAGTATATCACCTGTGGTTATGTGCTTCAATTCAAATACAGTAATATAAGAACTTATGTCTTTTAAGTTATTGCTTGCTACAATGCCGTTAGTGGTTTTTGCTAATGCGATAGTGGCGGCTTCTCCTGGACCAATTATCTTATGTCCTTCGTCTGGTGAGGTTGTAAGT
>CAYXUX010000105.1:258-6784 GCA_964468275.1 uncultured Clostridiaceae bacterium | reverse complement strand
TACCTGTATTCGGATACTGTCAAATAACAGATGAATGCACGGAAGATGATTTTTGTGATAGCTTCGATTCGGAAGAAATACCTAATTTTAATCCGCCTCAACTGGATAAATTGCACCCTACTAGCTCATAGATAAAGAATTGCTTGTTGCCGGTTTTTAATAACGAACCTTTTTAGATTTAAAAAAATTAAAGAAGAAAAATTAATATAAATTAACATTTTCATGCAAAATATAAACAGAATACGTAAACCTGAATATAATATATAGAACTATTCAATATTGTTGATACCCTCATGGGTATCAACAATTTAATATAGATAGGCACGGTATTTATACCGTGCCTTAAATATTTCAGATTGTAAAAAAACAAATTGACAGTCATAGAAAAAGGTGCTAATCTAATAAGGGATATCCGAGTTATTTAGTATGAATTAAAAAAGGAGGTAAATTTGTTGATTTTATCTACTCGAAGTAGGTATGGGTTGAAAATGATGCTGGAATTAGCACTGAATTACCAAGACGGCTCAATTTCTTTAAATAAAATTGCCGATAAACAAGCTCTTTCCGCTACTTATTTGGAACAGCTAATTTCTCCTCTTCGAAAAAATGGTTTGGTAAAAGGCATAAGAGGCTCAAAAGGCGGTTATATACTTTCCAAGAGTCCCAAAGATATTACCGTCGGAGAAATAATAAGAATTTTGGAAGGACCGCTGGCACCATCGGAATGTTTATTAGACGAAGAAGAATATGAATGTATGAATGCTGATAATTGCGCAACACGTATCATTTGGTTAAAAATATCTGAAAGTATTAACAGTGTAATAGATTCAATTACTTTAGATGATATGGTAAAAGATTTTAACAAGCTGAATGTAAATAAAAATTAATAAGCGAGGAGCAGTGATATGGTGAAAAAAGTATATTTAGATCATGCGGCAACAACCTATACCGACCAAGAAGTATTAAAAGAAATGTTGCCTTTTTTTTCTGATTTATATGGAAATCCCTCAAGTTTGCATTCCTATGGCAGAGAAGTAAAAAGACATATAGATATTGCGAGAAATAAAGTTGCAAAAGCAATAGGTGCTTTGCCGGATGAAATATTTTTTACTGCCGGCGGATCAGAATCCGATAATTGGGCTATAAAGGGGATAGCCTATGCTAATGCGAATAAAGGGAAGCACATAATTACTACAAAGACAGAACATCATGCTGCTCTTTATACTTGTGAAAGCTTAGAAAAAGAAGGCTTTAATGTTACTTATTTGCCCGTTGATAAATATGGAATGATAAATATTGAAGAACTAAAATCAGCGATTAGCGATGATACAATTCTTATTTCCATAATGTATGCAAATAATGAAATAGGAACCATACAACCTATAGAAGAAATAAGCAGAATAGCTAAAGAAAACAAGATTTATTTTCATACTGATGCAGTGCAGGCAATTGGCAACATAAAAATTGATGTTAAGGAACAAAATATAGACTTATTATCCCTTTCGGCACATAAGTTTTATGGCCCCAAAGGTATTGGTGCACTATATATTAGAAAAGGTATCAGAATAAAAAACTTAATATATGGGGGAGGACAGGAAAAGGGTAAAAGGGCAGGTACTGAGAATGTACCCGGAATAGTAGGCCTTGGTAAAGCTATTGAAAAAGCTGCGGAAAATATAGATAAATATAATAATAAAATTGCAAAGCTTAGAAACAAGCTTATCGAAGGTATTATGGAAAGGATTCCTTATACAATTTTGACGGGACATCCGGAAAGGAGACTGGCGGGAAATGCAAGCTTTTGTTTCAAATATATTGAAGGTGAAGCCTTGTTGTTAAACCTTGATCTAAAGGGGATAGCGGGCTCAAGCGGTTCAGCATGTACTTCCGGTTCTTTAGACCCGTCTCACGTTCTTCTGGCAATCGGACTGCCTCATGAAATAGCTCATGGTTCACTGAGATTGACTATAGGTAATATAAACACGGAAGAAGATATAGATTATGTGTTAGAAGTCCTGCCCGGTATAGTAGAAAAATTAAGACAAATGTCCCCATTATACGATGATGTAAAAGGAGGAAATTAGAAATGTACACTGAAAAAGTTATGGACCATTTTACCTCACCCAGGAATGTAGGCATAATAGAAGACGCTGACGGTATTGGTGAAGTCGGCAATCCTAAGTGCGGAGACATTATGAGGTTTTATATAAAGGTTAAAGATGATATTATTAGCGATGTGAAGTTTAAAACATACGGATGCGGCGCCGCTATAGCAACAAGCAGCATTGCCACCGAAATGATAAAAGGTAAGACTATA
The DNA here is from genome assembly GCA_964468275.1 of uncultured Clostridiaceae bacterium. Lineage (GTDB taxonomy): Bacteria > Bacillota > Clostridia > Lutisporales > Lutisporaceae > JAAYKT01. The sequence goes on along the minus strand of CAYXUX010000105.1, from coordinate 4,467 downwards.
GATGAAGCATTAAAGCTTACAAATAAGGCGGTTGTTGAAGCATTAGACGGTCTTCCTCCGCAAAAGGTGCATTGCTCCGTACTTGCAGAAGAGGCAATAAATGCCGCTGTAGAGGATTATAAAAAGAGGCATAATAAATAAGAAATAATAATTGCAGGTGTTTTTTGTGAATAATCGTGTATTACTTGGTATGAGCGGGGGTGTGGATAGTTCAGTTGCCGCTTACTTGTTAAAACAACAAGGTTATGAAGTCATTGGCGCTACTATGAAGCTAAAGGAATGTTTTCCTTTAACCGCAGTAAATGATGCAAAAATGGTTTGCGAGAAATTAGAAATTCCGTTTTTTGAATTAGATTTTACAAATATATTTAAAGAAAAAGTGATAGACTATTTTGTTAATGAATACATTAAAGGGCGCACACCAAATCCTTGTATTGAATGCAATAAACATTTAAAATTTGATGTGTTCTTTAAAAAAGCTAAAGAAATTGGTGCCTATTATATGTCAACAGGTCATTATGCAAGAATAGAGCATGATTCTTATAACGATAGATACTTAATAAAAAAATCCGTATCGGAGGATAAAGATCAAACCTATGTTCTTTACAATCTGACACAGGATTTACTAAGACATATACTTTTTCCATTAGGGGAATATCCTAAATCCGAAATCAGAAAAATAGCGGAAGAAATAGGTCTAGATATAGCAAATAAACCCGATAGTCAGGAAATATGTTTTATTGAGGATAATGACTATATAAAGTTTATTAAAGAAATAAAGGACAAAGATATTAAGCCGGGAAACTTTGTTGACATGGATGGTAACATATTGGGCAAACATAAAGGTATAGTTAATTACACTATAGGGCAAAGAAAAGGTTTGGGGATTGCAGTTGGAAAACCTTTATATGTGATTGATATAATGGTCGATAATAATATAGTTGTTCTAGGTGACGAAGGTCAAGTTTTTAAAAAAGAATTGATTGCCGGAAATACCAATTTTATAATATTTGATAAATTGGATAAACCAATTAGAGTTAAGGCAAAAATACGTTACACTGCAAAAGAAGCCGATGCAATAATCAGTCCCACGGGTGATGGAAAAGTTAGGGTTGTATTTGATAAGCCTCAAAGAGCAATAACAAAAGGACAATCAGTGGTATTCTATCAGGAGGACTGTTTAGTAGGCGGCGGTATTATTGACAAATAGAAAACTCTACTATATAATTTGATATAATTTCATACTCGGCAATGAAGCAGATAAGTAGACTATTAAAATTCAAACAGAGAGAGGAAAACGGGTGAAAATTCCTCATAAAATAGTTGAAGCTACTGCGGAGCTTTAAAATAGCGGTGCAGCCGTTATACTGCAGCGGTTTAAGCCGGTAAAGCGGCCTTTTTGGGCAACTAGGGTGGTACCACGAAGCAAACTCTTCGTCCCTACTATGGGACGGAGTTTTTTTATTATAATAATCTGATTATCAGAAACAGTTAAGGCATGAACAGTAACAAAAATTAGGGGGAAAAATAATGGATGAATTCGGATTAAATCAAATAAGGGAACTTTTTCTTGAGTTTTTTGAAACTAAAGATCATTTAAGATTAAAATCTGCCTCATTAGTACCGGAAGAAGATAAAAGTTTACTTCTGATAAACTCAGGTATGGCTCCTTTAAAACCTTATTTCACAGGACAAAAAACACCGCCGCATAAAAGAGTGACAACATGTCAAAAGTGTATCAGAACGCCGGATATAGATATCGTAGGCAAAACAGACAGGCATGCCACATTCTTTGAGATGCTGGGTAATTTTTCTTTTGGGGACTATTTTAAAACGGAGGCTATTGAATGGGCTTGGGAATTTTGCACGGAATGGTTGAAGCTTCCGGAAGAAAAACTTTGGGTCACAATTTATCAAAATGACGACGAGGCTTTTGAAATATGGAATAAAACTATAGGTGTTTCGAAAGAAAAGATAGTAAGATTGGGTAAGGAGGACAATTTCTGGGAGATAGGCTTAGGACCTTGCGGGCCATGTTCAGAAATATATTATGACAGAGGTGAAAAATACGGCTGCGGAAGTCCTGATTGCAAAGCCGGCTGTGAATGTGACAGATATATAGAATTTTGGAATCTCGTATTTACACAATTTGATAGGGATGAGGAAGGTAATTATCACAGACTTGCTCACCCGAATATTGATACCGGCATGGGGCTTGAAAGAATGGCTGTTGTAATGCAGGAAGCTTCAAGTATATTTGAAGTTGATACCATTAAGCATATATTGGATTATGTATGTCAATTGAGCAAGGTTAAATACGGAAAGAATCCAAAGATTGATATATCAATAAGAGTGATAACAGATCACATAAGAAGTGTTACATTCATGGTTTCCGACGGAATTTTGCCGGGTAATGAAGGCCGCGGATACGTCCTCAGGAGATTACTCAGAAGAGCTGTAAGACACGGGAAACTATTAAATATAGGAAAATCCTTTCTTAGGGAAATAGCCAAAAAAGTTATTGAAATAAGCAAAGAAGCTTACCCGGAGTTAAAAGAAAGAGAAGATTATATATTAAAAATTATAGATGTGGAGGAAAAAAGATTTGAAGGTACATTGGAACAAGGCTTGCATATATTGGAAAAGTATATGCAGGATATAGAAAATAACGGTATATTATCCGGTGAAGCAGCCTTTAAACTGTATGATACCTATGGATTTCCTCTTGACTTAACAAAAGATATTTTAGAAGAAAGCGGATTTACCGTTGATGAAGAAGAATTTAAAAATGAAATGAAACTACAGCAGGAAAGAGCAAGGACCGCTAGAAAATCAAGTATCGAAGATGGGTGGAAAGAAGAGATTTATTCAAAATTAGACGATACAATTAAAACAGATTTTTTAGGCTATGACAGTTTTACATCAAGCAGTATTATTAAGGCTATGATTGCAGATAATAAACTAGTTAAAGAGGCGCATAAAGGAATGACGATAAATATTATACTTGACAAGACTCCTTTTTATGCGGAAAGCGGAGGTCAAGTAAGCGATACCGGTTTTATTAAGTCTGAAAATTTTGTTTTGGAAGTATATGATTGTCAAAAGGCAAACGATGATATATATATCCATAAAAGCAATGTTATAGAAGGAAATATTAAAGTCGGTGATACATGCACAGCGGAAATTAATATAACTGATAGAATGGCGACTGCGAAGAATCACACATCTACTCACTTGCTTCACAAATCATTAAAAAATACATTAGGTAACCATGTTGAGCAGGCAGGTTCGTTGGTAAGCAGTGATAGGCTCAGATTTGATTTTACACATTTTGAATCATTGACAAAAGACGAAATAATGAAAGTGGAAAAGGAAGTAAATGAAATAATATGGGAAGCAAAAGGCGTAACAGTATTGGAAACGGATATGGAGACAGCTAAGAAAATGGGAGCAGTAGCTTTATTTGGCGAGAAATACGGTGATAAAGTAAGGATTATTAAGATTGATAATTATAGTTTAGAGCTTTGCGGCGGAACTCATATAGATAACACGGGGCATATAGGCATGTTCAAAATTATTTCCGAAAACAGTATTGCGGCAGGTGTCAGAAGGATTGAAGCGATAACCGGTGAAAGACTGTATAAATACTTGACAGAAAAAGAAAGTATATTACAAGAAGTTAATGCAACACTAAAAACCGGAGATGATGAAATAATTAAAAAGATTGACTCAAATATAAAAACCATTAAAGAATTGGAAAAAGAAATACAGCAATTAAAAAATCAAATATCCGGTAAATCTGTAGATGACTATATTTCCAAAGTAAAAGAAATTAAAGGGATTAACTGCTTAATAGCTGAAGCTGAGAATGAAGATATGGAAAACGTGAGGCAATTAGGTGATAGATTAAGGGATAAAATCAAAAATTCATTGATAGTATTGTATATTAAAGAAAGAGACAAAGTAATATTCATGTCAATGGCCGATAAAGGAGCAATTGAATCAGGAATACATGCCGGCATGTTCATAAAAGAGATTACCAAGATAGGAAATGGCAGTGGCGGAGGACGAAAAGATATGGCACAGGGAGGAATAAAAGATATTAATAAAATTAATCAAATAATTGAAGCAATACCGTCTATTATAGAAAACCAAATAAAGTAAGGAACTGTTGAAAACCACTAAAGATGTAAAGTCTCGGTAAATGTC
>CAYXUX010000105.1:0-158 GCA_964468275.1 uncultured Clostridiaceae bacterium | reverse complement strand
ATTCTGAACGCAGTGAAGAATCTTGTATTACCAATACATTAAGATCTTTCGCTGAACTCAGGATGACAATAATGTGACTTTTTCAGCAGTCTCGGTAAATGTCATTCTGAACGCAGTGAAGAATCTTGTATTACCAATACATTAAGATCTTTCGCTGA
>CAYXUX010000104.1:0-6792 GCA_964468275.1 uncultured Clostridiaceae bacterium | reverse complement strand
GTTAAGTTAAAATAGATAGTTGTGTCTTATAGACAAATCATTATATATGCTATAGTTGATGGAAGAAGAGAATATAAAAATTTAATATAAATATGGATTAAAGATGGTGAAGTTTAGGTCAATAGTTTGTCCTATATTAACTTGAAAAAACGACTAAAGTATAATTTACATATTGCAATTACTTCAAAAAAAGCATATACTTTTTTCTTGGTAAAATCTATACCTAAAACCTCACTAAGAGTCTCTGATATTTCAGATCTGTACTTAAACAAATAAATATTACCCTGCTCATTAGAACAAGAAATCCTATTAAGACAATTAATAATCCTCTCAGCTGAATAAAGCCTGTTGGTCTTTTCTTGAAGAATCCTTACAAAAGGAGAAAGTGATTTTTTTCTTTAATTCTTTTTCTTCAGTCATTTTACATGCTACTTCTTTAAAATGAGCAATAGAATCGTCATATTTCTTTTCCAAAACACTTAAGCAACCTAAAAATTTTATATTTCTATCAGTAGAAATACCAGTTACCGGGTTCCTATATTTTTTAGCGATGGAAAGATAATTTTTTCCTGTCTTTCAAAGTAAAAACAATGTAATTAAGAGTCATATTAAGTCCTTGCTATTGTTCGCACAGTGGAATATAATTAATTAACAGATTTTTTTACGGAGGTATAAGCTAGTGGATTATTTATCGGCTAAAGAGACAGCTGAAAAATGGAATATATCGAGGCGGAGAGTACAGATCTTATGTGAAGAAGGCAGGATTAAAGGGGCGTTTAAGTTAAGTGACGTATGGGTCATACCCAAAGACGCCCAAAAACCTGTTGATAAAAGAAAGATTAGAAAAAAAACGCTAAGTAATGATACGTAATAACAGTATAGGAGGGTTGAACATGAAACCGCCTAAAGTTCTAGATAACAAGAAGTATAGGGTAGTGGACGAATTAAAAGCGGGGCTTGATAAAGGCTCAAAGCTGTCCATAATATCAGCTTATTTTACAATCTATGCTTATGCGGAGCTTAAAAAGGAGCTTGGCAAAATAAATAATATGAGATTTATTTTTACAGAGCCTACCTTTGTAAAAAAAGATACAGAGCTTATTAGAGAATACTACATAGAGAGAAATACGGAGAAGATAATGTCCGGCAACGAATTTGAGATAAAGCTGAGAAACGAAATGAAACAGGCGGCTATAGCTAAAGAATGTGCTGAATGGTTGCAAAACAAAGCGGAAATAAAATCTTTAAAAGAGGCAAACCCGGCTCAACCAAGATTAGTTTACATAGAAAATTATGATGAAAACATTTCAATAAACGGTACCGTTGATTTTACCTCTGACGGATTAGGTATTACAGCTTCAAACAGGATAGACAGCAATATGTGTTTATATGGCAAAGACTACACCATAAGCTTTTTGCAAGGCTTTAACGAACTTTGGGAAAATGATGCCGCCGTCCAAGATGTAAAAAAGAAAGTCCTTGAACAAATGCGTATTCTTTATAAAGAGAATACTCCGGAATTTATATATTTTGTGACCCTTTATAATATTTTTAATAATTACCTTGATGAGCTGACCGAAGATAATATTGTAAAAAGCCGTACAGGTTTTAAAGAAACTCAAATATGGAACAAGCTTTATAAATTTCAAAAAGACGGAGTTATGGGAGCCATTGATAAAATTGAGAAATATAACGGATGTATTATTGCGGACAGTGTAGGCCTGGGCAAAACATTTACCGCATTGGCAGTAATTAAATATTACGAACTCAGAAACGACAGAGTACTTGTTATAGTACCCAAGAAGCTTCGTGAAAACTGGACTGTATATGCCATGAATGATAAACGAAATATATTTGCAGCCGACAGATTTAATTACGATGTCTTAAATCATACAGACCTTAGCAGAACAAGGGGATATTCAGGGGAAATTAATCTTGCAACTCTAAACTGGTCTAATTACGACCTTGTGGTAATTGACGAAAGTCACAATTTCAGGAATAACCCTTCAGTCAAGGGTCGTATTACCCGCTATCAAAGGTTTATGGACGATATTATAAAAGCAGGTGTAAAAACTAAAGTTTTAATGCTATCTGCCACTCCTGTCAATAACAGAATGAATGACATAAAAAATCAAATTGCTTTTATTACAGAAGGCAAAGACGATGCGTTTAAGAATGTAGGCTTAAATAGCCTCGAGATTATACTTAGAAAAGCACAAACTGTATTTAACAGATGGTCTGAACTTCCCGATTTGGAAAGAACAACGGAAAAATTCGTTAATATGATGGATTTAGACTATTTTAAATTACTTGATACGGTTACCATCGCCCGCTCCAGAAAACACATAGAGAAGTATTATAATTTAGACGAAATAGGGAAATTTCCTACAAGATTAAGTCCTGCAAACAAATATCCGGATATTGATACCTTAGATAAATTTCCTCCTATCGAAAATATAAATAAATTGATAAAAAAACTGACCCTCTGTTTATACTCGCCTTTGGGATATGTGCTCCCCCATAAAAGAGCATCTTACGAAGCAAAATATGATATGGAAGTCAGGGAAAGCCAAAGTGTTTTTAGGCAAACTGATAGAGAAGAAAACTTAGTTGGACTAATGAGAGTGGGAATTTTAAAAAGAATGGAAAGTTCTATTAATTCTTTTGCAATAACTGTGGGAAATATACTGAGCAAAATAGAAAAAACTCTTGAAATCATAGAAAATAATGAACTCGATTATGATTCAGAATTAGATATCAACGAAATAGATATTGATGATGAGGAATTTGATAATCTTATGTTTGGTAACAATGTAAAAGTGTTACTTCAAGATATGGATTTAATCAAATGGAAACAAGACCTTTTAGCTGATAAAGATAAATTGGAAACTATTTTACTGGAAGCAATGGAAGTAACCCCCGATAGAGATAATAAACTGAAAGAATTAAAAAATCTGATAGAAGAAAAAATTAAAAACCCCATAAATACCGGCAATAAAAAAATAATAATTTTTACTGCCTTTGCCGACACAGCCAAATATTTATATAAAAACCTATCAGAGGATTTTGCCAAAAGAGATATTTATTCCGCTATTGTGACAGGTAGTGGTGACAATTATTCAACTCTACCCATACCAAAAGGGCAAAGAAGGACAATTAAAATGACGGATATAAATACTATATTGACTTTATTCTCCCCTATTTCAAAAGAATGTTCAAAAATATATCCTGAAATATATGAATACATTGATATTTTGATTGCTACGGATTGTATTTCTGAAGGTCAGAATCTTCAGGACTGCGATTATCTTATAAATTATGATATACATTGGAATCCGGTAAGAATTATCCAAAGGTTTGGTCGAATTGACCGCATAGGCTCTCAGAACGAATCTATACAATTGGTAAATTTCTGGGCTACCAAAGACTTGGACGAGTATATAAACCTGCAACAACGTGTAAAAGGCAGAATGGTTTTATTGGATGTATCAGCTACCGGGGAAGAGAATGTTATTGAGATGGACTCAAGTAAAGAGATGAAAGACCTCGAATACAGGAAAAAACAGCTTATGAAATTACAAGATGAAGTTGTTGACCTGGAGGATATATCCGGAGCTATATCAATAACGGACTTAACCTTTAATGATTTTAAAATAGAACTTATGGAATATATGAAAACGAAAAGAAAACTATTACACGAAGCTCCTGATGGGATGTATGCCATTGCTGAAATAGATGAATCTGTTCGTGATACTGTAGAACCCGGCGTTATATTCACATTGAGGCAAATAAAGAGTAAAGAAGAAGCCAAAGAACAAAACCCTCTGTTCCCTTATTATATGATTTACATTACAGATTCAGGAGAAGTAAAGCTGTCATTTTTACACGCTAAAAAAATATTGGACTATTATAAGAAACTTTGCTCCGGTAAAAACGAGGTTTTAAAGGATTTAGTCGAGGAGTTTAATAAAGAAACAAATGAAGGGCGAAAAATGGTGCGTTATTCTGATTTATTAGAAAGCTCTATTGTAAATTTGTTAAACAAGAAAGAAGATATAGGAGTTGTTAGTCTTTTCAGCAAAGGAGGCACTGCCATGCAAAAGAGCCTTTTTGACGGCATAGACGATTTTGAGCTTATTACATTCTTAGTCATTAAAGATTAGGAGGGAGCTTATGGATGAATACGGGTTTTTAAATATTCCTGACACCTGCTATATCGGTAATACTATTTACAAAAAGCTATTTTATGAAAATGCCGATTTATCTGCTAATGACAAATCTTTATTTACAGATGTAATAAATAAAATAAAATGGATTTATTGTCTAAAACCTGAAACAATAAATATACCCGCCTTTAAAGACAATATGTGGGACTACCCTGAAATAGAAGTTATAGAAGTAGACGTAAATAAAGACTATAAGCTTAAAAGAATAGCGGAAACCATTATGAGGACTATTCCCTATCCTATATTACTTATCTTTAATTTGGGGAGCAAGAAACAGCTATATGTAGCCCATCAAAGAATCAGTCAAAGTGATAGCAGTAAAAATACCATAGAAGAATTTATATCAACAGAATGGTTGGATAAGGATAATGATTTATTTACCAAGTTGGATATAAAACAAATGAGATTTACCAACTTCTTAACTCTATACAGTGATATTGTCGATACCATAAGTATTTATAAAGTATCAGACATAATTACAGATAATATTTCAATTACAGGTGAGGAAGCAAGGTTATTATCAGCACGGATAGAGGAAATAGAAGGACAGATTATTAGCTTGCGGTCAAAGTTGAAAAATGAAAGCCAATTTAATCGCAAGATGGAGATGAATATCAAGATAAAGAGATTGGAACAGAATAAAAACAAATTGCTTGGAGGAGATGGATTATGAAGATAACAACTTTAGACGGTAGGACTCCTGATATAGCAGAGGAGAACATTCTGAAGTTAAAACATATATTCCCTGATGTATTTACGGAGGACAAAGTTGATTTTAAAAAACTACAACAGGTTTTAGGTGAATATATAGAAGATAGTAATGAACGATATAATTTTACTTGGAATGGCAAAGGACAAGCCTTACGACTATCCCAAACACCTTCATTAGGTACTCTCAGACCTTGCAAAGAGGAAAGCAAAGATTGGGATACCACCGATAATCTTTACATAGAAGGAGATAATCTTGAAGTATTAAAGCTTTTACAAAAATCTTATCATAGTAAAATTAAGATGATATATATCGACCCACCCTATAATACGGGAAAAGACTTTGTTTATCCCGACGATTTTAACGACAGCCTTGAAAATTATAAAAGAATTACAGGTCAGGTTGATGGTAATGCCAAACCAATAAGCACCAACACTGAAGCAAGTGGGCGTTATCATACTGACTGGCTTAATATGACTTACCCAAGGCTGAGGCTTGCAAGAAATCTATTGTCTGATGATGGGGTTATTTTTATTAGTATAGATGATAATGAAGTTGATAATTTAAAAAAGATTTGTAATGAGGTGTTTGGGGAGGATAATTTTGTGACAGTTTTTCCTTGGAGAAAAAGAACAGCAAAGTCGGATGTGCCGTTTGGGGTCTCACAAGATTATGAATGGATTGTTTGTTATGCAAAATCATCATACACAATTTTAGGATTGTTATTTGAACGCAAGTATTATGAAAGCGATGATTATCCTACTGATAGATGGCGGTTGTCTGATTTGACTACTCAAAAGATTGAATCACAACGCCCTAATTCAGCATTTGATTTAGTTGACCCCAAAACGGGAAAAGTTTATAAATACAATCCAAAACGTCTTTGGGGAATAACAAGAGATACTTTTCAAGACTACTATGATAAGGGTAAAATCGTTTTTCCTGATGATTATGATTTTTTAAATATAGGTATTCCAGCTTATCGAGTATTTGAAAGTGAGGATAAAGCAAAAGCGTTAGCTAAATATGGGCATGATATGCCAATAAAGGCTATATCTACTCATCTACCAGATGATGTTGGTAGAACGGAAAATGGTAATAAAGAGTGTTCGGAACTATTAGGAAATAGTATATTTTCTTTCCCAAAACCTTTAAATTTAATAAGGCGCTTTATAACTTCTGCTACCAATAAAGAGAACGCCGACATAATCCTCGATTTCTTCTCCGGCTCCTCCACCACTGCCCATGCAGTTATGCAACTAAACGCTGAAGACGATGGTAACCGCAAGTTTATTATGGTTCAGCTCCCTGAACCAATAGATGAAAAGTCAGAAGCTTATAAAGCAGGATATAAGAATATTTCCGAGATAGGCAAAGAGCGTATCCGACGTGCAGGGGAGAAGATTAAAGAAGAAAAGGGTTTGGAGGCACAAAACTTAGATATTGGCTTTAAGGTTCTAAAGCTTGATACTTCCAATATTCGTAAGTGGCAACCGGATTATGAGAATTTGGAAGAGTATTTATTGGATTATGTGGATAACTGTGTAGAAGGCAGAACGGAATTAGATGTTGTCTATGAGATTATGATTAAATACGGACTCGACCTTACCTACTCCGTTGATGAATTTATAATTGCCGATAAGAAAGTCTATTCTATCGGTGTCGGCATGCTTATGATTTGCCTTGATGATGATGTAACCACAGAAGTTGCCAAGGGTATTATTGAAAAGGTAAATGAATTATCTCCTGAAAGCAGCAGGGTTGTATTTAAAGATAATGGCTTTGAGACTGACAGCAATAAGACAAATATAAAAGAGATACTTAAATCCGGTGGTATAGAAGAATTTATAACTTTAT
>CAYXUX010000103.1:0-6885 GCA_964468275.1 uncultured Clostridiaceae bacterium | reverse complement strand
CCTTTGTTCTTTATATATAAAATAGTATCAAGCCAATTAACCTTATCTACAACTTGCCTTTTTAGTGATTCTTTAATGATATCTATATCTTTGGTACTATGGCCTAAAACATTTGGTATTACTTCTACAATAGGTCTTTTCATTTGTATTTTATCTATTTCTTCTTCCATTATCTCTTTCACTTGTCCCATTAGAGGGCTGTGAAAAGCACCGCTTACATTAAGCTGTTTTATAGTTGAACCTTCTATTTTGGATAAAGCATCAGCTGCTTTTGATACTTCGTCATTATACCCTGATATTACTATTTGACTTTTAGAATTAACATTTGCAATTACTGCTTTATCTCCAAAGCCCACTAGTTGATTTTCTATTTCTTTTATATCAATTCCCATTATTGCATACATAGTGCCTAATGAGTTCATTTTATTCATCGCCAAACCCCTTTTACGAACCAACTGCAGGCCCTCTTCATAGCTAAAGACTCTCGAGGCGTATAAAGCAGTGTATTCACCAAGGCTATGGCCTGCCACTATTTCAAAAGGCTTACCCATTTGCTTAAATTTTTCATAATACATAGCAGACACGATATATATTGCCGGTTGGGCTATGTGAGTAGGTAACAGTTCTTCATCAGGTCCTTCAAATATAACTTTTCTTATATCAAAGTCTAATATTTCATTGGCTTTATCCATCAACTTCTTTGCTTCGGGTACTTCATTATATAATTCTTTTCCCATCCCTACATATTGGGAGCCTTGTCCGGGGAATAAAAGTCCTATTCTTTCCATGCTAATCTCTCTATATCTTTAAATACATTTCAAACTATGGTTAAACATTTGCATATGTCATATCTTACATCCGAACAAATACTTACTATATAATCTTCTAAGTATAAAGTAGTTATTTTTTTATTTTCTAAAACATCAAAGCTGTTAAAAGACTTTTTCATACCCATACCAAGCCATTTTACATATGCTTCTTTCCTTGTCCATATTTCATGGAAACGAATTTCTTGTCCTTCATTTTTTTGAAAAATATAACTTTGCTCATTGGTACTAAAAAACTTAATAGGTATTCGCTCGTTGAATTTTTTTATTCTTTCTATATCAATACCCACTTCTTTGTCTGATAAAGCGAAAACTATCATACCTTTGGTATGAGACAAGTTAAAATGTATGTTAGGATAATCTTTTAAATAAGGCTTACCAAACTCAGTTTTTTCTATAATTATCTTTTTTTTATCTATGCTTAAAAAAGAACTTATAATCTTTTTTATATAATCTGATGAGCTTTTACTTAAATTGTTTGATTTAGAATAGTATATTTTTAACATCACACTCGCCTGTTTAAATGGCCCCCATCCAAAATAAATTTTTGACCTGAAATCCATTTTGATTCATCACTTATTAAGAATCTTATTGCGTTTGCAATATCATCAGGTTCACCCAAACCAAAAGGATAGCTTTTTTCCAACTCTGATTTTTGTTCCTCACTTAATCTATTAATAAAGCCTGCAGACATTTCAGTCTTTACTACTCCCGGTATTACTACATTTAAACGAATTTTTTTATCAGCTAATTCTGCCGCTGCACTCGGTAAAAATCCTTCGATTGCACCTTTTGCAGCTGCATATGCAGCATGTCCGACAGCACCTTCATGAGCCGATAATGAAGATATCAATACAATAGAGCAGCCATTAGAAGCATTACCCTTTTTAGCTAATTGGCTACATAATAAAATAGCTGAGGTTATATGAATTGCCAGTAGTGATTCGATATCTGCTTGTCTTACTAGATACAAAGGGGCAAGCTTATCATGCCCGGCAGCATGTATCAATCCCCTTAGACCTCCATGTTTTTTTGCAATGGTTTTTATCAGACTAGGTATGCCTTTCAAATCGGTAAGATCATAATCAACCAACTCGCATTTTGATTCACTTTTAAATTTATTTTGAAGTTTTTCCATGCTACGACTTAGTGCGATAACATTATAACCATGTGTAATCAACTTTCGTGTGACAGCTTCGCCAATTCCTCCGGATGCACCGGTAACTAATATTGGATGTTTCATAAAATTTCACCATCCTACATTTTTATCTTTTTATATAAATCATCAATAGTTACACATTCCAAAAAATCTGGTACGTCTATTTGAAGGTTATATTCATCTTCTAACATACATATTATTGCAAAGCCTTTCATTGAATCCCAATCTTCTATATCATTTCTAAAATCTGTTCTTAGTGTGATCTCATTATTTTCTACTTCCAAGATTTCAGCCATAAATTCTAAAAATTGTTCCATTTTAAACACCTTCTTAATAATAATGGTTATTATATTTCCACTTCGCTTTAAAAAGTAATTTTCTTTCCAAGCTCTCCTTTCCTAATACTCTTTTATAATTCTTTACTTTCCCATCTTCATTGCTTATCGCTTCATAACCCAATCTTTCCATAAGCCCAGCCACGGGACTATTTCTTTCAGTGGCAATATAGTTAGCTCTTATTTCCTCTATTCCTTCTCTTATAAGTGCATTTTCCACTTCATCAATAATCACATCTTCTATATATCTTCCCATTACTCTACAACTCATCAATAAATTATCAATCTGTGCAATCTTTTCGGTTTTAGAGATCATTAAAACAAATACCAGCCCGCTATCACCATATTTATCTGAAACATTTGCTACAAAAACTGAATTGTTCTTATTATTTACGTATTCAATAAGTTGCTCCAGTGTATATCTTGCAGTTAATAAGTTAAACTGGTTAGTTTTTTGTGTGAGTTGTGATACGCGTTCGATTTGAGATTCTTTCATTTCTTCAATTAAAATATTAATTTGGAGTGATTTTAAATAATCCTCCATATTATCCGCAACTTCCAATGCCTTTTGTCTTTTTGCTTCTTGTTTATATTGTACTGTTTTACTTAAATCTTCGTCAGTCAAGCGTGATGCGAAAAAATACTTATCGGCGATTTTTCTAATTGTTGCAGGTAAATTTGAAATATCTTTAGGAAATTCTGAAACAGTTACTTGCGGTAAAGCTAATCTTACTTCTTCTCGTTCTACAGGATTATCATCTAAAAAAACAAAAGAGTCCAAGCCTAAATTTAATTTATTTGCCATATCCACAATATTATTCGACTTTGGTTTCCAATTTGCATAAATTGCAACAAAATCATTTTCTCTTAACACCATCTGTGGGTGATTTTTTAGAACATTTAATACATCAGTTTCATTGTTCTTTGATGCAATGGTCAATAAAACACCCATTTCAGTCAATTCTTTTATTCTATTTTGAGTGTCTCTGTAAACAGCTCCAATAAGACTATTGGATAATTGTATGCCTTCTAATCCATCTTCTCCTATTACACCGCCCCATAATGTATTATCTAAATCCAATACTAAAACCTTTTTACGAATTAAATATTGTTTTTCTAAAAGATCTTTAATTCTGTTTTCTATGCAATTCATCCCTTTTATTGAATATGGTATTGACCCCATATACCACATTTTATCAGAATAAAAAACCTCTCTGCCAGTAGTTGCTATTAATGTTCTTAAATCAAATAAGTGTAAATTTTGTATTTTTGCAAGGCACCCTTCCAATTGTTCTTCCCAAAAGTCCATTATTCTGTATTCCGGTCTTATACTATCACCTTTTATTATTTTTTTAGGTTGTATATCAATATTGGATATATATATGGGAATACCAGAATTTTCAATTGATAATTTTTTAATATAATTAAATGTTTTTTTTATTTCTTCTTTAATTTCGTTTTCGTCATTAAATCCTTCGAATAGTGCATTACCCTCTAAAACTAAGTAAACAGCTAAGGGAGCAAATTCTTTAATTCTATTTGAATCAATCATGTACTGTATCCATTGCCCATATCCTTCTTGCTCAAAAATATTGTATTCTTTTTTTAATGATTGTATTATCAAATCCAAGTTTACATTTGATAATATTGCTAACTTTTTCTTTTCTAACATTTATGGTTCACTCCTTGATATATTCAAAGAAATCAGCCAAAGCTTTCATTTCCGGTACTTCGTCAATAGGAATTTCTACTCCATATTCTTCTTCTATTTCTGCAACAAGTCTCAAGTGCATTAATGAAGTCCATTGGGGTATCGACTTGTACGATGTTTCTCCTGATAACTCTTTAGAATCCACTTCAAATATTCTGGATACAAATTCTAAAAATTTTTGCATATTTATTCTCCTTTTTCCTTTTGCACCAGCTTATAATATCCTTTTTTATTCAAATTTATCTTTGCAGTGCTGATAGATAATCCACCACCAAATCCCGATAACAGAATTTTTTCTCCCTTTCCATCAGAAAACCACTCATTAGCGTTTCTTGCTATTGTTAATGGAATAGATGCTGAACCTGGATTACCATATTCACCTGCACTCTTCCAAATATCCTTGGGTTTAAATTTAAGCTTTTTACCCAATTGTTCAATCATATATATATTTGCTTGATGCGGTATAAAAGCATCAAATTCTTCTGCTGAATGATTAATTTTCTCCATAAATTGTTTAATAAACCGACTCGCATCTTGGGCTACAAATTTAAATATTTCGAATCCATCCATATAAATATCAATCTTTCTTCTTTTATTGTCATCTTCGTATATATTATAATCCAAATCTGCAATTGTTGTAGGATATTTAGAGCCTCCGGCAGGAATCATGAGCTTGTCTATTCTACTTCCATCCGAATAGAAAGAAAAAAGCCAGTCCTCCTTATTATTACCTAGGGTAAGCAAAGTCGCCGTCCCTACATCTGCCAAAACAGGATATGTAGATTTATCCATTTTGGAAGTATAAGCTGATTGTATATCGCCATCAAGTAATAAGACTTTTTTATTTAAAGCTTTAACTAATGTAGAAGCAATGTATAAGCCATAACCATAACCTGAACAGGCCATATTAATATCAAAGGCTAATGTCGTATTTGGCAAACCTAATCTATACTGTGCAGCAAGGGCATCCGCAGGCATTAGATGTTCCGGAGTAAATGTAACACAGATTACTGCGCCTATTTCTTCGGGCGATGTATTTGTATTGTTTATTAAATCTTTTGCTGCTGTTACTCCTAAGTCTAATGCAGTGGTTCCCGCATCCACTATAGCTTTTTTCTTTATGCCCGTTGCTTTTATTACCGTTTCCAGTGTTTCTTTGGTAAAAAGTTTTTCGCAATCAGCTTTATTGTCTATAATATTCTCAGGTAAACAAGCCACAATGCCGGCTATTTCTATTCCACTAATGTTTAATATATTCATGAATAATTTTACTCCCTTGATAAATTATTTTTAGTTTTAAAAATTAATTTTTCTTGCAGGATTGCCCATGACTTTTTTATTCTCTTTAATATTAGTAACTACAACACTACCCGCTCCTAAATAAGCATCATTTCCTATTTTTCTTTGTGGCACAATCGTTACATGGCTCCCTAAAAATACTCGTTTACCTATATTTACACTGCCAGTAATGTCACAATAAGAAGAAATTGTAGAAAAATCACCAATTACAGCATCATGACCAATCGCTGAAATCAACAATGTGACATAGTCACCTATATTCGTATTTACCGTAACAACTGAATTTGGATATGCAACAAAACCTTCACCTATTTTATTAAAGTCTCCGATTATTGCGGTAGGATGTATTATTTTTTCGAAGATGGCACCTTTTTCTTTGAGTAAAGTTACTACTTTTTCTTTGTCTCTTGGGCTCGCTATTGCACATGCAAACACTTCATTTTCACTTGGTTTCCAGTCTACTATTTTTCCTATTACCTGATAATCACATTCAAATCTTTTTAAAGGTGCTTCTGTATCATCTATAAATCCTTTTATTATCCACCTTTTTTCTACTTTATTAATGTCTTTAATCCATTGAAGTAGTTCCCTACCAAAGCCACCAGCTCCTACTATTATTATTTCTTTCATTAGTTATTCCTCCGATTCTATAAACCTTCAAAAGGTTCCATTGTTGCAGCAGATTCAGAATTTATTCCGTCCTTGTTAAACACCTTTTTTAATGTTAATAGTACAATATTTAGGTCCCTAGTGAATTTTATATCACATACATACTCAACATCTAAATCAAATTTGTCTTCCCAGCTAATAGTATTCCTGCCACTTACCTGTGCTAATCCTGATAAGCCCGGTCTCACATCATGTCTGCGTTTTTGATGTTCATTATAGAGTGGTAAATATTCAACTAGCAACGGTCTAGGTCCCACAATACTCATATCACCTTTAATTATATTCCAAAGTTCCGGAAGCTCGTCAAGGCTTGTGCTTCTTAGAAATCTACCGAATTTAGTAAGTCTGACTGAATCGGGTAAAAATTCCCCATCTTCATCTTTTTCATCTGTCATTGTTCTAAATTTATATAATGTAAAAATTTTTTCGTTTAATCCGGGACGTTGTTGTTTAAATATTATCGGACTGCCAAGTTTAATTCTGACTAGTATTGCAATAATCAGCATTAATGGTGATAGTATTATCAAGGCGATAAGTGATAGTATGAAGTCCATTGGACGTTTTATATATTTTTGATACATTATAATGCACCGCCTACTGGGTTTTAACTACTAAGATCACGAAGGATACTAATTATTTTGTGGTCTTAGTGAACCTTGTAGTTTATTTATTCCATAGTTTATTGATTATTCTACACACTCTTTTTAAATCGTCATCCGTCATTTTTGTGTCCGATGGTAAACATACACCGTTTTTAAATAATTGTTCTGATACACTTCCACCAATATAGTCATATTCTCGGAAAAAGGGCTGTAGGTGCATGGGCTTCCATATTGGTCTTGATTCGATGTTTTCCTTTTCCAAGGCTTTCATTATGTCTATTGG
>CAYXUX010000102.1:0-6886 GCA_964468275.1 uncultured Clostridiaceae bacterium | reverse complement strand
TTTATATAATTTATAGGATGTGAGATAAGTGATAATCAAATTTAATGAACTGCTGCTAAACAATCTTTTAGCTACTGAGCTGCTGCTGGGCTTACTGCTTGGCAATCTACTGCTTAGGGGTTTATTAAGCCATGATTTATTACTCAATAATCTCCTCAACCTTATTCTAAAACAAAATAATTATATAAAAGCTGAGAAAGGGAAAAGTAGACCTTTAGAGATTTTCACAGAGAGTGGGAGTAGGTGGAATCCCATAAATGATAAAAGTTGAAACTCGCCCCGGAGCTGCATGACTGAAATAATAGTAAGTCTGGCCGGCATAGACCGTTAAATAAACAAGATATAAATTGGGTGGTACCGCGAACAGTTTTCTCGCCCCGAGCAGAGAAGGCTGTTTTTTTTATACAAAAACACTTTATAGAAAGGAGGGGCAGCATGAATAATTTTGAAAATCAAGAAAAACAATTTTTCGACTATATTGAAGAATTAAGAGAAGAAGAGGATTCAGATTACAACATGGTCTTTGCATTTTAAGTATCAGAGCAACATGAAAAGGAGAGATAATATGGAAATGACAATGACACAGAAGATTTTGGCAGAACACGCCGGTCTTGACTCGCTCAAGGCCGGTGAACTGATAAAAGTAAAGCTGGATTTGGTATTGGGCAATGATATTACCACCCCCATAGCCATAAGAGAATTTGAAAGTATTGGTGTACAACATGTGTTTGATAAAAACAAAATAGCCATTGTACCTGATCACTTCACACCTAATAAAGATATTAAATCCGCCGAGCAGGCTAAGCAGGTCAGAGAATTTGCAAAAAGAATGGAAATAAAAAACTATTTTGAAATCGGTCAAATGGGAATAGAACACGCATTGCTTCCGGAAAAAGGATTGGTTGTTGCAGGAGATGTGGTTATAGGGGCTGATTCTCACACATGTACCTATGGTGCCTTAGGAGCCTTCGCCACGGGAATAGGAAGCACGGATATGGCAGCGGGAATGGCCACCGGGGAAGCTTGGTTCAAGGTACCGGAAGGAATAAAATTTATTTTAGAGGGAAAGCCCGGGGAATGGGTCAGCGGAAAAGATATCATCCTATATATAATAGGGAAAATTGGAGTAGACGGGGCCTTGTATAAGTCCATGGAGTTTGTGGGAAGCGGGTTGGAATACCTTTCAATGGATGACAGATTTACTATGGCTAATATGGCTATTGAAGCCGGAGCTAAAAACGGCATATTTCCCGCAGATGAAAAAACTATTGAGTATATTGAAGAACATTCGACTAAACCATATAAAATTTTTAAAAGCGACGAAGATGCGAAGTATTCGGAAATATACAATATAAACCTTTCACAGATTAAGCCTATTGTAGCGTTTCCTCATCTGCCGTCTAATACAAAATCTATCGACGATGTGGGAGATATAAAAATTGATCAGGCGGTTATAGGCTCCTGTACAAATGGAAGAATCGAAGATTTAAGAATAGCCGCGAAAGTGTTAAAAGGTAAAAAGGTAAACGAAAATATCAGATTGATTATTATTCCGGCTACTCAAAAGATTTATCTTGACGCCTTAAAGGAAGGGCTTTTAGAAATATTTATAAAAGCCGGCGCTGTTGTCAGTACTCCTACCTGCGGACCTTGTCTTGGAGGACATATGGGAGTCTTGGCGGAAGGAGAGCGAGCTGTATCTACAACAAACAGGAATTTTGTGGGGAGAATGGGACATCCCAAAAGCGAAATATACCTAGCAAGTCCGGCAGTAGCAGCAGCATCTGCTATAACTGGTAAAATATCATCTCCCGAGGAGGTTGTATAACATGATTACAGGAAAGGTTTTTAAATATAAAGACAATATAGATACGGATCTTATCATCCCTGCAAGATATCTTAATACCGACGATCCGAAGGAATTGGCTTCTCATTGCTTTGAAGATTTAGATAAGAATTTCATAAAAAGTGTAAAATCCGGAGACATCATAGTGGGCGGAAAAAACTTTGGCTGCGGCTCTTCAAGGGAACATGCCCCGATAGCTATAAAAGCTTCGGGAATAGCATTGGTTATCGCTCACTCCTATGCAAGGATTTTTTATAGAAATGCTATAAATATAGGTTTGCCTATTATGGAATGTGAAGAAGCGGCTGCGGATATAGATGACGGAGATAAAATCACTGTGGATATAGGTCTTGGAATTATCAATAATATTACGAAAAATAAATCTTACCAAGCTATTCCTTTTCCCAAGTTTATGCAGAGCATAATAAACAGTCAGGGTTTAATCAATTACATCAAAAGGGAGATAAATAATGAGTAAAAAAATAGCGATTATACCGGGAGACGGTGTGGGGACGGAAGTGATGAAGCAAAGTGTAAAAGTACTTCAATCTATATCTAAAAGGCATAATATCAAATTTGAATATAGGGAACTGCTTTTAGGCGGGATTGCTATTGATAAAACAGGGCATCCCCTTCCCGAAGAAACAATAAAAATGTGTAAAAACAGTGACGCTGTTTTACTCGGAACCGTCGGAGGTCCTAAATGGGATATACAGCCCAGTAAGCTTAGACCGGAATCAGGGCTTTTGGGTCTGAGAAAGGAGCTAGAGGTATATGCGAATCTAAGGCCTATAAGACTGCTGCCGGAGTTAAAGTCCGTTTCCTGTTTAAAAGAAAATATTTTAGCTAAAGGTATAGATCTGATGATAGTCAGGGAGCTTACCGGCGGTGCTTATTTCAGTGAAAAGAAACGAGAATATACACAAAAGGGACATAAAGCTTGGGATATAATTGCCTATTACGATTATGAAATTAAAAGGATTTTGGAAAAAGCCTATGAAATAGCGAAAAGTAGAAGAGGCAGGCTAACTATGATTGACAAGGCTAATGTTCTTGAAAGCTCAAAGCTATGGCGAGAAATAACCAAAGAAATCTCACAGGAATATCCTGAGGTACAAACGGATTACATGTATGTTGACAGTGGGGCAATGCAGCTTATAAGGGCGCCGCAGCAATTTGATGTGATTGTAACGGAAAATATGTTTGGAGATATATTGAGCGATGAGGCTTCAATGCTTACCGGCTCCTTGGGGATGCTGCCTTCGGCAAGTATAGGTGAGGCGGGACCCGGTATTTACGAGCCGGTGCACGGTTCGGCACCGGACATTGCAGGGCAGGATAAAGTGAATCCTATAGGTACTGTATTAAGTATAGCCATGATGTTCAGATACAGCCTTGATATGGAAAAAGCAGCCGGTGACATAGAAGAAGGGGTGTCAAAGGCCCTTGCCGATGGATATAGAACCTTTGATATTATGGAAGAATCAATGATTTTGACAGGTACGGAAGAAATGGGAGATATCATCGCAGAAAAAATATTAAATCTATAAAGGGGGAAAAACAATGAAAAAAATAAAGATTTTTGACACTACATTAAGAGACGGTGAACAAACTCCCGGTGTGAATCTAAATATAAAGGAAAAGGTACAAGTTGCAAGGCAATTGGAAAGGTTAGGTGTTGATTGTATAGAAGCGGGCTTTCCCATTGCCAGCAATGGGGATTTTGAGGCAGTAAAAGCAATTGCTATGAATATTCGTAAACCTATTATAGCAGGCCTAGCCAGGGCTTCCAAAGCCGATATAGATAGAGCTTGGGCTGCAGTGAAGTATGCAGAAAAACCGAGAATTCACACCTTTATCGCTACATCGGATATTCACATGAAGTATAAGTTAAAAATGAGCCCGGAGGAAGTACTTAATAGTGCCGTGGAGGCTGTGAAATATGCAAAATCTCTAGGCACTAATGTTGAAGTGGAATTTTCTCCCGAAGACAGTACAAGAACCCGGCAGGAATTTTTATATAAAGTCTTGGAGGCTGTAATAGATGCAGGCGCAGATGTGGTAAATATTCCTGATACTGTCGGGTACTCGGCTCCGGCAGAATTTGGAAAGTTTATCCGTGAAATCAAAGAGAATGTTCCAAATATAAATAAAGCGGAGATAAGCGTTCACTGCCATAATGATTTGGGACTTGCAGTTGCGAATTCTCTTGCGGCTATTGAAAACGGTGCTGCACAGGTAGAATGTACTATAAACGGACTTGGGGAAAGAGCAGGGAACGCTTCCCTGGAGGAATTTGTCATGACCCTAAAGACGAGGGAAAATTATTATCAATGTAAAACCGGTATAGTAACACAACAAATAATTAGAACCAGCAATCTCGTTAGTAAAGTTACGGGTGTTCCTGTGCAAATAAATAAGGCAATAGTGGGTGCCAATGCCTTTGCCCATGAATCGGGAATACATCAGCACGGAGTATTGAATTTCAGGGAAACCTATGAGATTATGACCCCTGAATCCGTAGGGCTTAAGAAAAATTTAATGGTACTGGGCAAGCATTCCGGCAGGCACGCCTTTATACAAAGATTAGAAGAATTGGGATATGAGGATTTGGATAAAGAAACAATAAATATTGTATTTAAGAACTTTAAAGATCTTGCGGATAAAAAGAAAAATATAACAGATGAGGACATTGAGGCTATTGTTGAAGCAAATAAAGAAAAAGAAGATTTTTATTTGACTTGTTCCAATAAAAAAGCTAAGGGGTTTTGAGAATAAAAGAAATACTAAAGGACTTGATTAAAACGACAATCACAGGAGGTATACTATGCAACATTTATTGTCTGTAATGGTGGAAAATAGAGCCGGTGTCCTTGCAAAAGTTGCCGGTCTATTTAGCCGCCGTGGATATAATATTGAAAGCTTGGCAGTGGGAACAACAGAAAACCCTGAAATATCAAGAATGACCATTGCGGTTGAAGGTGACAGACGGGTGATTGAGCAGGTTACGAAACAACTGCATAAGCTTATTGAAGTGCTTAAGATAAGTTCCATAAGTGAAGAAGAATATATTGAACGGGAGTTGGTGCTTATCAAAATTTACACGGAACCCGTGCAACGAAGTGAAATCATGCAGATAGCGGATATTTTTAGGGCACGTATTGTTGATATTGGGCAAAAGTCTTTAATAATTGAATGTACCGGTGACCAAGGCAAAATATCTGCTATTGAGGCGCAATTGAAGCCCTTTGGTATCAAGGAAATGGTTAGATGCGGTAAAGTAGCTATGACACGGGGGACAAAAACAAAAACTGACTAGGGGGTACAAAAATGACAATGACAGGTGCGGAGGCATTAGTAAAAGGACTGGAAAGGGAGGGGGTAAGGATAATATTCGGATACCCCGGCGGGGCTATACTCCCTGTATATGACGCTCTCAGAGAATCAAAGCAGATTAAGCATGTTTTAATACGTCAGGAGCAAAGTGGGGTTCATGCCGCCAGCGGTTATGCCCGAGTGAGCGGAAAGGTTGGCGTGTGCATGGCTACTTCCGGTCCGGGTGCGACAAATCTGGTAACAGGAATAGCCACAGCTTATATGGATTCTATTCCGGTTGTTATTATTACAGGACAAGTAGCAACAAAGATGGTGGGGACAGATGCTTTTCAGGAAGTAGATATTACCGGCATTACTCATCCCATTACAAAACATAATTATTTAGTCCAAGAGGCCGATGATATACCGCGGATTATAAAAGAAGCTTTTTATATTGCATCTACAGGGCGTCCCGGGCCTGTATTAATAGATCTGCCTAAGGATATAGCGGAAGATTTCTGCCGGGAGGGGGTGTCTCATGCTATAAACTTACCGGGGTACAAACCTACGGTGACAGGACATTCATCTCAAATAAAAAGCGCCTGTTTGTTGATGGATGAAGCAAAAAAACCGGTGGTTCATGCCGGAGGCGGTGTAATTTCATCCAATGCTTCAGAGGAGTTAATAAGACTTTCTATGCTGCTTCAGGCACCGATAACTACAACTCTTATGGGGCTGGGTGCTGTTCCTACAGAACATGAGATGAACCTAGGCATGCCGGGTATTCATGGACATGGCATAGCCAATAGGGCAGTTATGGAATGTGATTTGCTTATAACCGTTGGAGCCCGTTTCGATGATCGAATGACAGGAGCCGTGAACAAGTTTGCTCCCGAAGCAAAGATAATTCACATTGACATAGACCCGGCGGAAATAGGAAAAAATGTACGTATTAATATTCCAATAGTAGGCAGCGTAAAAACAGTATTGAAAGAAATAATTCAAGATCTGGAACATAACAAACCTGTAAATAGGGCAACATGGTACAATCAGGTACAACAGTGGAAAAACGAAGCATTAAATCCTTATCCTAATTCAGGTGATAGTATTACCACACGGATGGTGCTTCAAAGGTTGAATGAGATATCTCAGGGAGAACTGATAGTGACTACAGATGTAGGCCAGCATCAGATGTTTGCGGCACAATTTTTAAGATTAAAAAAACCTAAAAGCTTTATATCCTCAGGTGGATTGGGTACCATGGGTTATGGATTGCCGGCGGCTATAGGTGCACAAATGGCAGACACTCAATCAAAGGTAGTCTGCATCACAGGGGACGGAAGCTTTCAAATGACTATGAATGAATTGGCTACAGCTAAGGAGCAAGGACTTCCTATAAAAGTACTTGTTTTTAATAACAATTGTTTGGCTTTAGTCAGGCAACTTCAGCATTTTTACTGCGATAAGCGAAAGATGGCGGTAGAAATGACAGGCAATCCGGATTTTGTAAAGCTAGCTGAAGCATACGGAATAGATGGATACAGAATTAATCATGCCTCAGAAATTGATTTGGTGCTGGAAAAGGCACTAAATAGTGAAAGACTCTGTATCATCGACTGTATAATAAAGGACGAAGAGTTTGTTTACCCCACAGTATTAGCGGGCAAAGGCTTGGATGAAATGATAGTGGGAATGTAGGGATATTGTAAGGAATATGGGGAATTT
>CAYXUX010000101.1:0-6892 GCA_964468275.1 uncultured Clostridiaceae bacterium | reverse complement strand
AATATAATAAATTTATATAATATGTATATTAAAAGCCCTTATTAAAGGATATAATTGAATAAAGGAGGGAATAGGTTTTGAAAGAAGAAATGAATAAATATCAGCACTACATATTAAAAAATCTTTCTATTTTAATAAAAATTGCAAAAAACATAATATTTTTGCTAATATTTATTGTTTCAATAAAAATAGCATTTCGCTATCTATCTCCCTTTATATTTGCAATACTTATTTCGTTTTTGATAAGACCTATCGCTAACTTTATACATTCTTTTAAAATAAACAAAGGAATTTCTGTTGCCTTATCTATTTTATTAGTCTATGGAGGTCTAATCTATTTTTTTATACTGATAACATCACGAGGATTAACCGAATTAACGGAATTGACTAATCAGCTTCCGCTATATATGAATAACTCTTATGATTATCTTTTAGATATTTTTCAAAAAGCAGAAGACCTTTATATACAATTGCCCTCCGATGTTATAGGTATTATATCAGATGTGGCAAAAGGTATTTTTGACAGGCTGAGCACGATTCTGAGCAGAAGCACAAAAGCTATTATCAACACATTAACGCTTTTGCCGCGCTTTGGAATATCATTTTTGATATCTACTGTAGCAACCTTTTTCCTATTAAAAGATGAAGAAAAGATTTTTTCTTTTATTTTTAGGCAGTTCCCAATAAACATACAACAGAAATTTATTAACTTAAAGCATAATCTTTTTAAAGCCTTAGTAGGTTTTCTAAAGGCACAGCTAACCATACTTTCAATCACTTTTATAGAATCTTTTATCGGACTTAAAATCATTGGCGTAAGATACGCATTTATAATTTCAATTCTTATAGCTTTTATTGATATACTCCCTGTGCTGGGAACCGGCAGTGTTTATATACCTTGGGGAATTATATCTATATTGAATGGTAATGTGAGACTGGGCATTTCCCTCTTTATAATTTATGGAATAATAACGGTGGTAAGATATTTGATAGAACCAAAAATAGTAGGACACCATATAGGGATACACCCTTTAGTTACCTTGATATCAATGTTCGCAGGAGCAAAGATATTTGGTATTGGAGGAATAATACTTGGACCTACAATCGTGGTTATTATCGTAGCTACTCAAAACTCGGGCATGCTGCCAAAGTTTAAATAAGCACCATGAATAAAAGCGGCTTCGCCGCATTAGTTTATTAACTTATGTTGTTAAGCCATATAGTTGTTAATAGATTTTTAGTATGATATATGGAGAAAAGGCCGCTTTTATAGCCATGTGCCATTTCTGAATAAAATGAGGAAATATTGGCACGGCATATAAATAAATAGGCGGAATATATCTCCGCCTAAACTTTTTTAATGCTATACCACTAATGCTTTACTGTCTTTACTTTGACTTGGGTAAAAAAGGAATAAGTTGTTTTGCAAAACCCGGCATTGTCATGGTTTGCAGCCAGACCTTACCCGGTCCTGTCAATGTGGTAAGAAACAATCCCTCTCCACCGAATAAAACATTTTTAAAACCTTTTACCATTTCTACATGATAGCCTACATTTTCTTCAAAAGCTGCAACGCTGCCTGTATCCACTTTTATTGTCTCTCCGGGGCTTAGATCCCTTTCTACAACACTTCCGTCCAATTCCAAAAATACCATGCCTGAACCGGCCATACTCTGCAATACAAATCCTTCTCCGCCAAACATACCTGCCTTAAATCCTTTTACGATATAGGCACTGAGTACAACCTCCGGTTCAGCGCATAAAAAAGCACCTTTTTGTCCTACTATAGGTGTTTTACCTACATCTATATTTATTATATGTCCCGGAAAAGTACTGGCGATCACTATCTCCTGATTAGGTGCATTGGAAGTATATGTAGCCATGAATAAGGATTCGCCGCTAAACATTCTTCCCAATCCTTTTTTTAGCCCGCCTTGCATACCGGTATCCATAGTAATGCCGCTGTCCATCCAAGCCATACCACCGGATTGAGTATAAATACTTTCCCCGGGATTTAGTTTAATAGATACCGCAGGTAAATTATCTCCAAATATCTCAAAGTTTAATGCCATATTTTATTCCCCCTTTCTATTATCAGTTAAATTATAATATTTATTAGGTTTTTTGTATATCACCCGATAGGGTCAAATTCTAATAAAAAAACTCTTTTCAGAGTTTAAAAAGGCATTTGTCAAATTTATTTGTAAAACTTGTTATAATACAGACTTTATATATTTATTTTTTTATTGTAGCTTGCTAATATTTGATTGAGTTTGTATTATTTTAGAGAAAATATTGTAATAATAAAAGTAAAATCACCCCGGGTATTCCTAGGAATCCGGCTACTAAAGCTGTCACTGGGTTTATTGCTACAGTAATCCCTATAATATTGCCTAAGATATTTATTATAAACAATAAAAATGCACCTATTAGACCATTAACTATAA
Source organism: uncultured Clostridiaceae bacterium (assembly GCA_964468275.1). Taxonomy (GTDB): domain Bacteria; phylum Bacillota; class Clostridia; order Lutisporales; family Lutisporaceae; genus JAAYKT01. Next base: position 4,445 of record CAYXUX010000101.1, on the reverse strand, counting down.
ACCTTATTATAATTCTAATCGGTAATACCAAAAGCATGCCTATCACATAAATAGTACCAATAGCAATAAAAACAGCCAATATAGTAAACAAATTTATTTCCGGCATTGGCAGACCTCCTCATACTACAATACTATCTATATATATGTTAAATTATACTACTGATATTACATATTTATGTGGAAATGTTTAATTATTGGATTGATGCAGGTATAATCTTAATGACGGTTGTTTAAATTTCCTCACTGCCACTCGAAGCAACATAAAGAATCTTACACTATTACAGGCCGTCACATACCATGCCCACACTGATAATGCATTTTTTTAAGGTCAAGATCCTTCGTCGCAAGCTTTTCAGGATGACATGTCACTTTGAGCAACGCCATTAAAATGATGGCTATAGACCTTTTTATACTTCCTTTACTATTCCGTTTTCTCTTGCTAATTTCAATAAATAAATATATTTAGACTTGGCTGCTTCAATTCTATGAATTGCATGGTCTACTAAATCTACATCAACAACGTTTTCAAAAAAGCTTATAGCATCCAACCACTCCTGATGTGCTGCATATACGGCATGGCAAATTTCATCCCTGTAATTTTCGCTTTTATCCTTGATTTTAAAACCCGGTATAAGATTTATAAGCTGTTTTATTTCTGTATTTGGAATCAATCGCAACACCTCCACCTTTTAATAATATATCCATTAACTAGAAACATTATACCTAGCGGACGTGTCTTGTATGGGAGTTGTCGTTGTTACGCAGGCAAATACTACTGCAAGGCTGCTACATAATCTTATGTCCCCCTTCGGCTTTTATAACTTTAATCTTGTTATCAATATTTATGATTGTACCGTCATAATAAAAGGCATCCACTTTCCCTCTTTTATCCAATACCTTACAATAAGTACGCATCCCGGTAACTGTTCCTATTGTTCCTGCTTTTATCCCTTTACCCGCGATCAGAAAACCGCCTTTAACATTGCTTGAGTATTTATTATAAATAATCCTATCCTTAGCAATTAAACCGGATAGATAACTTCCTTCGCCTTCTATGACTATACTTCCACAGGCTTGAATAGTTGAGTTTTGTGCATAATCCAAGCTGATATCCGCGACATCATCATAACGGATGCTAATGGATTCAATATAGTCCTCAAAATCTTCATTAAGCTTAGTTATTCTACTTACATCATCAATTGACAAACTTCTAATCCTTAATAATAGAATCTCTATCTGTTTTAAAAGAATATTTATTTCGTCGTTCCCGCCATCTTCAACACCATATAAAATCTTTTTGATTTCCTTTACACATTTTTTAAATATAGGCTTCTCTTTTTTTAAATTTTCCTCAAACTTCAGAATATCAAAATCTTCATTAGTAACAGGCAAAGCCAGCAGTTTTTTCAATGTCAATACCACTATCTTTATTTGGGGTACAATACAAAAATAATCTATTATACATACACCGGCACTGATTTTGCTTCCTATCACTTTTCCCAATATATTTATGCTCTTTCGTGAACAAACCTCGGAATTATATACTGACCCGTATATCTCTATTCGCCCACCGGCTTTTATCTTCATATTATCCATAATATTGCCTTTGATAATAATATCTCCGTCAAACCGTATATCACCGGTATCCTTATTAATATCATTGGATATAACCATCAAGGGTATCACACTTACAACACCATTTTCCAAAAAAGGTCTGCCGCTGGTTGAAGCCACTGCCTTCATGCCTTCCTCCATCAGAATTGCACCTTTTCCCACACAAAGAGTTATATCCTCTATTTCATCTGCCTTAACCAACTCACCTTTCACATTTAAACCGTCTTCACCTTTTATTGCTAAATCCTGTTTTATAGCCAAAACATCTCCTATCTGGACTAATGGTTCTATCAAAATACCTTCATTCATGCTATTTAGGTAGTTGTTTTCTTCTTCTCCGATTACATCAAAATAGTATCTTATTTCTGTCCTTTTACCTATCTTTGGTGGTATACCTTTTGCTGCTATGCCGCATCCACCGCTTTTAAGTCCTATTAGTTTTATTATTTCATTAATATCAATAAGCTCGGGTTTTATTCCCAAATCCACTAAGGTATCTATACACTCTTCAATGGATACATCTTGGGGTTCAACCTTTTCATATTTAGAGCTGACTTTCGCGCTTATACCCCTTTCGGTGTCCATTATACTAAACTTTTTTCCTCGAATCTTCAGTAAGTTTAGCTTTGCTTCCATCTTATCTTCAGATATTTCTACAAAAATTTTGGTTTTCGGCTTTTTACAAACCGGTTTAAATTCTACTGCATCATCCTCAGTAATCACAAATACTCCTTGTGCTTTTTCTCCGTTAACATAAACATCAATATGCGGATCATCTGCTATTATAAATGGATATCTCCCATCATCTACAGGATTGATTACATTTAAGATTCCGTCCTCAATCTGCACACTTCCGTCTTTTTCATTTAATTTCTTTATATCTGAAGCAGTTCTTTTAGATGAAATGGTGATTTCCGCCTCGTACTTGCCTTTTCTTTTAAATATACCCCACATGGCTTTATACGGTTCTTTGATAAGTATCAACCTTATGTTTTCTGCAGAATGTCCGTATCTTTCTTGAGCAATCTTTAAAGCTTCGTTTTTGCTATGTGCCTTTATATGCATATTTCACACCTCCAACACTGCCGAAGTACAGCTACATATTGAATTTTTCCGAATATAGCAATAATGCTTAATCACATAATATAAAAGTTTCTTTATGTAACAATTTGATTAAAATGTTACATTCAAAATATGTATAGGGCTTTTAAGTTAATTAGTTATCTCTGGTAATAACCTTAAATCAACGGTTACAATTATTTCGCATATGATTTTTATATGATAATATTATGAGTAGCTTAAACAATTGTGACGGAAGGAGTTTTATAATGACTGTAGAACCAATCAGAAATATAGACAAGATAAAAGAAATGCAGCAATATTTAAACCAAAAAGATATGAAATACGCACTGCTCTTTAGATTTGGGCTTAATACCGGTTTGAGAATCAGCGATATCTTACCTATTAAGGTTGAGGATGTATTTAATACAAGAGGAGAGTTCAAAGACTATTTAATTATTGCGGAAAAGAAAACGGGTAAAGGAAAAAAAATTAAAATGAACGATGCTTTACGTAAAGCTTTAAAGACATTTGTTATTAAGAATAATTGTTCACCCGAAGATTATTTGTTTCCAAGTCGCAAAGGTGGACATATTGGCAGAGTGCAGGCCTACCGGGTCTTAAAAGAAGCCGCTAATAATGTTGGAATTGAAAACTTTGGGACTCATAGTCTACGAAAGACATGGGGGTATTGGACTTATAAGGCATCCAAATATAATATCGGTCTTATAATGGATACTTTTAATCACAGTTCCCAAAGAATAACACTTAGGTATATAGGTATGAATCAAGACGAAAAAGATGAATTATATTCATTGGTGCAATTTTAAGTATAATGGAGGAAAATTGATATTAGCAGGGAATATTGATTGTTTATGCACTTTGTGGTAAAATTTAATCATAAAATATCGCATTTTGTAGGTTATGACATGGAATGCATATGATATTATAAGAATTGTAATTAATGTAACATTTTAATCAAATTGTTACATTAGTATTATAAAACAACCGCCTCGTTGTTGCAAGGCGGTTGTTTTTTTATTTATCCTATTTTATTTTATTGCACCTAAGAATCTGTACAGTATGGCGGCTAATTCGCCTCGGGATGCATTGCCTTTAGGGTCAAATACATCTCCCGGTCTGCCGTTTAGAACCGCTCCTTCGAAGTAGGTTTTTACCGCTTCCGCAGCATAATCCGATATATCTTCTTGGTCTTGGAATCCTGTATAGTCGCGGAATCCGACCAAATCCATGCCTGCAAATTTCATATAGTTGTATAGTACCACAGCCAAGTCTTGTCTTGTTACCGGTACATCGGGAGCAAATTTATTGTCTCCTATGCCGGAAATTATACCCGATTGTCTCGCCCATTCTGCAAAGGCTGTATAGTATTTGTCTCTCTCCACATCGTCAAAGGTTGATTGTCCAAAAGTATTTGTATCGGCTCCTGCCATCCTCCCAAGCACCGTTACTAACATACCTCTTGTCATAGGCATATCCGGGCTGAAGGTGCCGTCTCCGGTACCGGCAAATAGATTATGGGCATAAGCAAAGGCTATATCTTCTTCATACCAGCTGCCTTTTGCCACATCTTCAAAGGTTTTATCGGCAATAATCCTATAGCCTAAAGGTACTTTATCGTCAAGTATGACTGTCGTGCCGCCTTTTACTTTTAATGTCAAACCGGCATCTAAAACTACCGTAGCTTCTTCTCCTTGGGGAATGTGTATATTATTGTCTTTGTCTATAACGGTTCCCTTGGGAAGATTCAT
>CAYXUX010000100.1:3907-7039 GCA_964468275.1 uncultured Clostridiaceae bacterium | reverse complement strand
ATTGGTCCTTTAGCTCAATAATCATATCAAATATAAATATGTATGCAGAATGCATTTTTGTAAGAATAGTAATTAGGTTATTAAACTAAATTTTTAGCAAAATATATTTTTTTAAATGTCTAATTTCCATTTTTTCATTTTACTCATTGTTTCATAACTTGTTAAATCAAAAGAAATGGGAGTTACAGAAATGTAATTGTTGTTTATTGAACCCACATCAGTATTCGAGTTATTAATATCCTTCTCATCCAGCTCTCCCGCCAACCAAAAATAGCTTTTCCCTCTGGGGTCAAGTCTTTCAATGAAGCAATTTTTATACCTTCTGGTGCCGAGTTTAGTTACTTTGACTCCTTTAATTTCATTTATTGGAATGTAAGGCATATTTATATTCATTACCAGTCCTTTTTCTATTTTATTTTCGTACAATCTTTTACATAATTTAGCCGCAACCTTTGCATAGGGCTCGAAATTACACTTTTGAACAGTATCCAAGGAAACGGCAATTGAGGGTACCTTATTTATAGCTCCTTCTATCGCTGCCGATACAGTACCGGAGTATAAAACGTCTGTCCCAAGATTTGAACCTTGGTTTATACCTGATATTACTATATCCGGGGTCTCGTCTAATAAAGAGTCAATTGCGAATTTAATACAATCTGAAGGTGTTCCGTTAATGCACCACGCATCAATGCTGTCGTCAAAAATATCGACTTTCTTTATACGCAAAGGTTTATGCATAGTTATAGAAAGTCCGCTGGCGCTTTTTTCCGATTCAGGAGCCACTAAGGTTACTATTCCAATTTCTTTAAGGCAATTTGCTAAATGATAAATACCCGGTGAGTTTATTCCGTCATCGTTTGATAATAAAATTTTTAGCATGGTTCCTCCATATCACTTATTAAAATATCAGGTGAATTTTAACTTTTCACCTGACATTTTTGTTTTTAAAATTATACAGGGTAAGTTTTCTGAGTTTTGTCAACAAGCCCACTATCTATACCATATTTTCTTGCTTGTCTAAATTTAAAAAAATTAATAGCAACCTGTGGGAAAAGGGCATAAGTAAGAATATCTTCCTCTTGTTCGTAGTATTCTTTAATTTCGTTTTTCATTTTTTCCAACTGGGGTGCCAATAGGTCTGCCGGCCTCGTAGTTACCACTTCTTCATCGCCGATTATTTTTTCCTTTATTTCCTTACTGATAGGTACAGTGGGTTTTCCATACATTCCTTTTACATATGCTTTTACTTCGGAAGGTATCATTTTATATCTTTCATTTAATATTACATTAAAAACTGCTTGTGTGCCTACTATTTGGCTTGTAGGCGTAACTAAAGGCGGATAGCCTAAATCTTCTCTGACTTTTGGGACTTCTTTTAAAACATCTTCAAATCTATCTAAAGCATTTTGAGCAGATAATTGAGAAAGCAAATTAGACATCATGCCCCCGGGGATTTGATAAGACAGAACCCTAGTATCCACATTGAATACATTTTGATTCAAAATACCGTTTTCTATATATTTTTCTTTAATTTCCTTAAAATATTCCGCAATTTCAGCTAACATATTAATATCTATTCCTGTATCGTACTCTGTGCCAATAAGTGTTGCCACAATAGGCTCAGTTGCCGGTTGTGAAGTGCCCAGTCCAAAAGGTGAAATCGCAGTATCAATTATATCAACACCTGCCTCAATAGCCTTTAAATAAGCCATGCTGGCCATGCCGCTTGTATAATGACTATGCAGTTGTATGGGTATATTGATATTTTTCTTTACCTCCTTAATGAGATTATAAGCCATATAAGGAGTTATAATCCCCGACATATCTTTTATACATAACGAATCTGCACCCATACTTTCTATTTCCTTGGCTAATTTTACATATAAATCTATGTTATGAACAGGGCTAATCGTATAAACAAAGGTACCTTGGGCATGTCCACCATATTTCTTGGTTGCTTTTATGGCTGTTTCTATATTACGTAAATCATTAAGCGCATCAAAGATCCTTATTATATCTATTCCGTTTGAAAGAGATTTGTTTACAAACTCTACCAAGATATCATCGGAATAGTTCTTATATCCCAATATGTTTTGGCCTCTAAGGAGCATTTGCAACTTTGTGTTTTTTAATACGGATTTGATTGTCCTTATTCTTTCCCAAGGATCTTCATTTAAGAATCTTAAACATGAATCAAAGGTAGCTCCGCCCCACATTTCTAAAGAGTGATATCCGGCCCTGTCCATCTTTTCCAATATGGGAAGCATTTCATCAGTTCTCATTCTTGTTGCTATAAGAGATTGATGCCCATCTCTTAATACCGTCTCAGTTATCTTGATTTTTGCCATTATTATTATTTCCTCCTATTTTATATATTTTTTATATAATACTTAATGCAATATCTATTTTCAAGTAGAAATTTTATCTTTACAACCATCGCAAGCATTTTTAAAATAATCAATCAGAGAAACAGAATAAACATTTCGTAATTTTGCTTTATCAATAATAAAGGGTTTAATATGATTGGGCACTTCTTTTACATTTAGAGGTTTAAAATTTAAGCTAAGAGAAAAGTTTTCGTTTTGGCTTAAACATATAGCAGTAGCGGCACCGCCCAATTCCGCCGAATTAAGCATGGTTTTAACAATTGCGGAACCATACTTTGTACCCCGGTTTTCTTCATTTACAAAAACATTCTTTATTATGCAAAAATCCTTATGTCTCTCCATCATCCCATAACCGCATATTATATTATTATTTTTAAATATATAGTACTCATCTTCGCTGCTTTTTAAATCATCTGCCAAGCCATGTTTAATAATGAATCTGACAAGCTCCTGGATCTCACACATTTTGACCTTTCTTACAATAATCATTTTTTTACCTTCTCTCACAATCTATATTGAATATTATAAGCTTATTTATCCAAATTGGAAAGTTCTGCTTCACTAATTGGATAAATAAATAAACCAATTATTACAGTTCATACCTTAACTGATTTTGATAAGCAGCTTATTAGACTTGCTGCGATTATCGCAGGACAATCTGTAATTGCCCGGTACAGCAGTTTTCCATTGAGGCATAAGATCCTTCGCTATCGCTCAGGATGACATTTCTATACAATGCCTGAAC